>NZ_JBEZIR010000028.1:35747-82110 GCF_040651175.1 Kitasatospora sp. NPDC048540 | reverse complement strand
TGCTCACGGAGACCCCCGCATTGCTGCGCAGCAACAACCGGCTGGCGTCGAGCAGCGCCCAGGTTCGGCTCCGGGCAGTCCTCGCTGCAGGAGAGGTGGCCGTACAGGAACTGGGGGGTGCACTCGGCGGAGTGGTCGGCCGGGACCTCAACCAAGCCTTCCGACTGCTCAATTCGGACCAGCTCCGGCACCTGCTCACCCAGTCCGGCGAACAGCTCCTACTGTGCGTCTCCGACCCCGTCTACCAGGGCATCGTGTCCCACGGCCACCACGGCGTACCCGCGACCGAGTTCCACCAAGTCTCCGTCCTCGGCAAGGAGGGGCCGCTGACCGGCTGGGTGCACGGTTCGGCCGGCCCGGCCGCCGCCGGCCCGCCCGTGGAGCCCCAGCGTCCTGCCCTCGGTGGGCCCGCGACTTCCGGGGGGGTGCAGTTCATCGGTGGTTCGCCGTCCTTCGGCGGCAGTCTGGTCACCGGCGACCAGCACATCGTCTCCGGTGGCCAGGTCCACGGGGACATCAGTGTCGGAGATTCACGGCGAGGCGGCACCAAGTGACCTCGCCCCCGCAGGAGACACCCAAGCAGCCCGCCCAACAGGACGTGGTGGAAGCGGACGACGAGTCGGCCGAGCTGCAGGAAGCACCGCCCGAGCAGCCCCAGAACGCCTGGGAGGCCGCCCGGGAGCTGCTGGAGCACGCCCCGGAGAGCTTCACCAACCAGGGCAACTTCTTCACGGGCGGTACACCGTCGTTCGGGGGCAGCCTGGTCACCGGCGACCAGCACACCGTCTCCGGCGGCCAGGTCCACGGCGACGTGGTGACCGGGCACAAGACCACGATCTACCAGATCGGTTCGGCGTTCGGGACGCCGCTGCACGGGTCGGGGGTGGTACCCGACACCGAGTTGGCCTCGCTGGCGCAGGTCTTCCAGGACGGCCCGGCCTTTGCCGGCGCGCTCTCCGAGCTACGTGGCCTCCGCGTCCTGGTGCTGCGAGGCCTTCCGGACAGCGGCAGGCGGGCCGCCGCCCTGATGCTGCTGCACCGCCTGGGGGCCCGCCGCATCCGCGCGCTCGACCCTGACATCGCTCCGGCCTCGCTGCTCAAGGGTGCCGATCCGGCCGACGGCTATCTGCTGGAGGACTTCACCGCTCCGCGCAGCAGACCACTGACCGAGATGCACCTTTTCCACCTGCACGAGACCCTGACCGAGCGGCAGGCACATCTGGTGATCACCATGGCCGACGCCTCGCACCGCGGCCCCCGCCACTTCCGGTGGACCCCGCCCGACCCCGAATCCGTCCTGGCCGCACACCTGCGGGTCCGCCTCGGGGCCGAGGACTGCGATCGCATCCCCGGGTTGTTGGCACTGCCCGAGGTGCGTGACTTCCTGGAGAAGACCCGGCCGATCCGCGAGATCGCCGAGTTCGCCGTCCCGCTCGCCGCTCACACCGGCGACGAGCCGGACCGCGAGAGGCTGACGGCCTTCGGCCAGGCCGTGGTCAGCGAGCAGGTCGACCGCTGGTTCGGCGACCCGCAGCTGCCGCTCAGGGAGAAGGCGTTCCTGCTCTCCCTCGCTGTCTTCGATCGCACACCATACGCCCTCACCGCCGAACTCTCCGACCATCTCTTCCGCCGCTTGGAGAACATTGACGCCCCCGGTCGGAAGGAGGGCATCCCCCCGTTCGGCAACTCCGTCGAGGATCGGGTCGCGCTCGCCCGAGCCCTCCTGTACGAGGAGAACGAACAGACTCCATGGGGTCCGGTACCGCAGCGCATGGCCGGCTTCGGTGACCCCCGGACCCCGCACACCCTGCTGCGCGAAACCTGGATCAGCCACCCCTCCGCCCGGCCCGCCGTGCTCCTGTGGCTGAACGGCCTGGCCGTCGATCCCCGCCCGCTGGTCCGTACCCGGGTTGCCTCGGCCGCGGCCCTGCTGGCCTCGGTGGATCTCTCCTCCGCCATGGGCCGGCTGCTGGGGCCGTGGTCGGAGTCGAAGGATTTCCGCCTCTGCCTGCTCGCCGCGAACAGCCTCGTCCTCGCGTACTACGCAGGGACCGCGGCGGTACCCCGCATCCTGCGGGACTGGTGCCAGGACGACAACGGCCATCGCCGGTGGAGCGCCATCCGCGGGTACGCGCTACTCGGCCATCTGATGCCCGCAGAGGCTCTGGACGCCCTCGCGCTGGCGTCCTCTCGGCTGGACGAGGACGGCCTCACCGAGCTCGTCCGCGCCACCCTCGCCGGCGAGCGGGACCGCCCCACCGACCACCCCACGCAGTTCGAGGCGGTCGGCCTGGTGGAAGCAGCCGAACTGCTGCTGCTCTCCCCCGCAGGACCCACGGTCCTCACCGCCCTCGCCGACTGGACGACCGCGGCCCCCGAGCTCCGCAGTCTGGCGCTCGCCACCTTCCTGACCGCGGCGCAGCGCACCGAGGACGGCCAGGACGGCACCCCGGGCCGCCCCACCTTGCTGGACTGGTTCGCCCAGGCACCGCGTACCGGACCCGGAGCACCCGCACCGATCACCACCGTGCCCGGGCCCGGCGCCGAACCGCCGGTGCGGGACCTGCTGGCGACGCTCTGGCGAACGGCCCTCGGCGACCGGGTCTACGGCCCCGCCGCCCTCCAGGTGTTCCGAGCCTGGCTGACCAGCAGCCGTGCGGAGCCGGAAACCGAGTCCCTGCTCGCCGAGTTGCTGCCCGCCCTTGCCGTCACCGACCGGGATGTCCAGCGGCTGAGCCACCTGCTACGCACCGCCCGCGACGCGGCGGGGCCGCTGGCGGGCGCCCCGCTCGGGCGTCTGCTGAGCGACCTCGCACCGCACTGATGTCACACGACCACAGGAGTACCAGCCCATGCCGGACACCTACGAATCCGCCGAATGGCCACCGCGGGCCGGCCTGACCGACCCGGTGCTCACGGTCCGCCGACTCGGCCGACTCGGGGCCCTGACCGGCCGGGTGGCAGCTCGGGCCGACTGCGCATTGGTCCTCAGCACCGCCAAGGGCGGGTACGAGGTATTCCTCCCGCCCCGGCGCCCGGGCCGCGGTGAACTCGCCGGCCGCGGCTACCAGGCGGCCTTCGAGGTGGACCTGCGGATCCATCACCTTCAGCTCACCGCCTACCTGCCCGGGCTCGACGACATTGGTGGCTTCGAGACAGAGGTCGACGTGGACTGGCGGGTCTCGGCCGCCGACCGTGTCGTTCGGAGCGGAATCCGGGATGTGCCGGCCCTCCTCATCCCGAGGATCCAGCAGCGAATGCGTGCGGTCGCACGCAGCTTCCCGACCGACCTCAGCGGACCCGTCGAAGCCGCCGTCCAACAGACCCTGGAGGCACCGACGGCCGAGGCCGAGGGCCTGCACGTGACCTGCACGGTACGGCTCACGCTGGACCCCGCCGCGCAAGCGCACAAGGATCGAATGCGCTCCTACGGGTTCGACACCGAGGCACACCCCCTTGCCCGCCGGAAGGCCCAGGAGGACAGCGATGTCCTGGCGCAGAAGGCCGACTTCTACCGGTATCACCTCGACCACGGCGGAGTGGCTGCCTGGGCCCTCCAGCTCGCCGCCCACCCGGATGATCTGCCGACCGCCCTGGACCATCTCCGGACCGAACAGCAGGACCTGGTCCGCAACCAGATCGAGCTGGTCGAGAAGCTGCTCGACCGCAGCCACTTCGAGGAGTTCCAGCTGGAGGACTCCACCCGGGCCACCTTGGAGGCAATCACCTCCATCCTCCGCCGCAGTGCCGGTGGGCCGCCCGCCCCGCCACTGAGCTCCCACCACCATCTTCCGCCGCAGCGCTGACCGTCCAGCAGGAGCCGCCACGTGTCGACCTTCCCCATCCCTGCCTCCGGCGGACCGGTGCCGAGCGCAGTGCCTGCCCCCGCCGCCGCACCATCCACTCCCACCGCGCCGCTGGCCGCCGGCCAGGCACTGCTCGCTGACCTCCGTGGCGAGATCGCCCGGGCGGACAGCAAGGCCGCGGTCCTGGTCGCGGCCCTGGGAATGATCGTGAGTGCTGCCAGCGGACTGGCGGCAGGCCGGGACTGGACCCTCCGCTCGGTGACAGGGGGTGTCCTGGTGCTGGCGGTCGCTGCCGCGTGCTGCCTCTCCGTCTCCCTGCTCGCACTCCTGATGGCGGTCCTGCCGCGATACCCCCGCAGTGTCTGGGAGCCCGGCCGCCCACTCGGCTACTTCGGCGACATTCGGCGGGCGGCGGACTTGGGGGCACTCCCCGCCGCCGTCGCCGACGCCGATCGCCACCGCGCCGAAGGGGTCGTCATCGCCCTGACCGACACCAGCCTGATCGTCGCCCGGAAGCACATGTGGGTGCGGATAGGGGTCCTGTCCTTCGGCGCCGGTCTGTTGCTGATGCCCCTGATCGCGCTGGCCGCCTGAGTAACGGCCCGCCCCGTAGCTGGTTCCACTCCCGTCCCCGTCCAGGAGTCCACATGCCTGAGCCCACAGTGCCCGGCTATCCGACAGCACCGCACCACCACGCGGGACCACCTCAGTACCCGAACGAGGCTCCGCCCCCTCCCGCCTACCCCACTGCCAGAACCGCTGAGGCAACACCCGGACCTCCACGGACGCAGGTCCCACCGGGCCCGGGCCGGCCGGTCCGTCCCCCAACCATCCACGTTCCCGCCGACCCCGGTGATGACCTGGGATTCCACACCGGTCGGATTCACCTGGCCGCCCGGCAGCGCGGCGCCGACGCCACAGCCATCGGCATGCTGCTCCTTCTGCTGCCGAACTTCCTCGGCAGCCTGATCGTGGTCAGCATGCTCTCCCTGCTGCTGCCGCAGGTCTTCGGCTACCTCGCTATCGGGCTCTGGGTCGCATCCGGGGTTCTCGCCTTCCACCGGCCGACCGAACGACTGATGGCCCGGCACCTCTTCCATCTCCGCCTGCCGATCGGCGCCGAGCTCGCCAGGCTGGAACCCGTCTGGCGGGAAGTGACCGTCCGGGCGGGCGTCGACGGCCGGAAGTACGAGCTGTGGATCGAGGACAGCAAGGATCTCAACGCGCTCGCCGCAGCCGGCCACATCGTGGGGGTGACCCGTTTCTCCCTGGAGCGGTTGCCACCTGCCCAACTGGCCGCCGTGCTCGCCCACGAGTTGGGACACCATCGGAGCGGTCATGCCTGGTCGTCACTGCTGGGACTCTGGTACTCGCTGCCGGGTCGGCTGGCGTGGTGGGCGTTCCGGCTGGCCTCTGCGCTCCTCTTCCAGCTGGCGGCTTCACTCTCCGCCCTGGGTGCCGTGGCGGTGGCCCTGGTGTTCGGTGCAGTCGCCTTCACGGTGGTGACCACCTACCCGCCGCTGCTCCTGATCCTGGTCACGCCCTACCTCTTGGCGGCGGTCGGGCGCCGGGCCGAGCTCCGGGCCGACCTGGAGGCCGCGCGGCTGGGGTTCGCCCGCCCGCTCCTGGCCGTGGTGCACGCATTCCAGGCCTCCGAGGAAGCCGCTGCGCAGTCGCAGCAGCGGCGCACCGGCCGTGCCCCCTCCCGGCCCGGCCCGGCAGCGCGCCTGCTCGCCTCGCATCCGGACAACTTCACCCGGATCCGACACTTGGAGAACTATCTGGCGGCCAACGGGTGCCCGGGGAACGCCGCAGGGCGGCCACCCCGAGTGGGGTGACCGCCCTGCGATCAGGAACCGCGACCTCAGCCGGTGTACGGGCCGTAGTCGTAGTCGTCCAGCGGGACCGCCTGGCCGGAGCCGGCGCCGAAGGGCGACAGGTCGTAGTCGTCGTAGCCGACGGCCGAGTACATCGCGGCCTTGGCCTCCTCGGTCGGCTCGACCCGGATGTTGCGGTAGCGGGGCAGACCCGTACCGGCCGGGATGAGCTTACCGAGGATGACGTTCTCCTTGAGGCCCAGCAGCGGGTCCGACTTGGCGTGGATCGCCGCGTCGGTGAGCACCCGGGTCGTCTCCTGGAAGGAGGCGGCCGACAGCCAGGACTCGGTGGCCAGCGAGGCCTTGGTGATACCCATCAGCTGCGGACGGCCGGAGGCGGGGTGACCGCCCTCGGAGACCACGCGACGGTTCTCGGTCTCGAAGCGGCCGCGCTCGACGAGCTCGCCCGGGAGCAGCTCGGCGTCGCCCGACTCGATGATCGTCACGCGGCGGAGCATCTGCCGGATGATGATCTCGATGTGCTTGTCGTGGATCGACACACCCTGCGAGTTGTAGACCTTCTGGACCTCGGCCACCAGGTGGATCTGGACGGCACGCTGGCCCATGATGCGCAGGACGTCGTGCGGGTTCATCGTGCCGGCCGTCAGCTTCTGGCCGACGGAGACCGCCTCGCCCTCGCTGACCAGCAGCTTGATGCGCTTCGAGATCGGGTAGGCGATCTCGTCGGTGCCGTCGTCGGGGGTGACGACGATCTTGCGGGTCTTCTCGGTGTCCTCGATGCGGACCCGGCCGTCGGCCTCGGAGACCGGGGCGACACCCTTCGGGGTACGCGCCTCGAAGAGCTCGACGACACGCGGCAGACCCTGGGTGATGTCGTCACCGGCCACACCACCGGTGTGGAAGGTACGCATGGTCAGCTGGGTACCGGGCTCACCGATGGACTGGGCGGCGATGATGCCGACCGCCTCACCGATGTCGACCAGCTTGCCGGTGGCCAGCGAACGGCCGTAGCACATGGCGCAGGTGCCGACCGCGGACTCACAGGTGAGGATCGAGCGGGTCTTGACCTCGGCGATGTTGTGCCGGATCAGCTCGTCGATCAGCACGTCACCGAGGTCGGTGTTGGCGGTGGCGAGGAGCTTGCCGTCCACCGTGATGTCCTCGGCCAGCATGCGGGCGTAGACGCTGGTCTCGACGTCGTCGGCCTTGCGCAGGACGCCGTCCGCACCCACGGAACCGATCGGCAGCTTGAGGCCGCGCTCGGTGCCGCAGTCCTCCTCGCGAATGATGACGTCCTGGGAGACGTCGACCAGACGACGGGTGAGGTAGCCGGAGTCGGCGGTACGCAGGGCGGTGTCGGCCAGACCCTTACGGGCACCGTGGGTGGAGATGAAGTACTCCAGCACGGACAGGCCCTCACGGAACGAGGCCTTGATGGGACGCGGGATGGTCTCGTTCTTGGCGTTCGACACCAGACCACGCATACCGGCGATCTGACGCATCTGCATCATGTTTCCACGGGCACCCGAGTCCACCATCATGAAGATGGGGTTGGTCTTCGGGAAGTTCGCGGACATGGCCTCGGCGACCTCGTTGGTCGCGCGGGTCCAGATGCCGATGAGCTCGCTCTTGCGCTCGTCGTTGGTGATCAGACCGCGCTCGTACTGCTTCTGGACCTTCTCGGCCTGCGCCTCGTAGCCCTCGAGGATCTGGGGCTTGCTCGGCGGGACGATGACGTCCGAGATCGAGACGGTGACACCGGAACGGGTCGACCAGTGGAAACCGGCCGCCTTCAGGTTGTCCAGCGTCGCGGCGACGACGACCTTGGGGTAGCGCTCGGCCAGGTCGTTGACGATCGCGGAGAGCTGCTTCTTGCCCACCTCGTAGTCGACGAACGGGTAGTTCTCCGGCAGCAGCTCGTTGAAGAGCGCGCGGCCGAGGGTGGTCTGCAGGCGGAAGGCCTCGCCCTCGAACCAGGCCGGCTGACCGTCCTCGTCCACCGGCACGGTCCAGCCGCGCGGCGGCACGGTGCCGGCCGGCAGGCGCAGGTCGATCGGGGCCTGGACGTCCAGCTCGCGGGCGTCGAAGGCCATGATCGCCTCGGCGGTGGAGGAGAAGGAACGGCCACCGCCCTTCACCTCCTCGCGGTCCGAGGTGAGGAAGAACAGACCGAGCACCATGTCCTGGGTCGGCATGGTGACGGGACGACCGTCGGCCGGCTTCAGGATGTTGTTCGAGGACAGCATCAGGATGCGGGCCTCGGCCTGCGCCTCTGCGGACAGGGGCAGGTGGACGGCCATCTGGTCACCGTCGAAGTCCGCGTTGAACGCGGTGCAGACGAGCGGGTGGATCTGGATGGCCTTGCCCTCGACCAGCTGCGGCTCGAAGGCCTGGATGCCGAGGCGGTGCAGGGTGGGCGCACGGTTCAGCAGCACCGGGTGCTCGGCGATGACCTCTTCGAGGACGTCCCACACCACCGGGCGGGCGCGCTCGACCATGCGCTTGGCCGACTTGATGTTCTGCGCGTGGTTCAGGTCGACCAGGCGCTTCATCACGAACGGCTTGAAGAGCTCCAGCGCCATGGCCTTCGGCAGACCGCACTGGTGCAGCTTGAGCTGCGGGCCGACGACGATGACCGAACGGGCCGAGTAGTCGACGCGCTTGCCGAGCAGGTTCTGACGGAAACGACCCTGCTTGCCCTTGAGCATGTCGGACAGCGACTTCAGCGGACGGTTGCCGGGGCCCGTCACCGGGCGGCCACGACGGCCGTTGTCGAAGAGCGCGTCGACGGCCTCCTGGAGCATGCGCTTCTCGTTGTTCACGATGATCTCGGGCGCGCCGAGGTCGAGAAGCCGCTTCAGGCGGTTGTTGCGGTTGATCACGCGGCGGTACAGGTCGTTCAGGTCGGAGGTCGCGAAGCGGCCACCGTCCAGCTGCACCATCGGACGCAGGTCCGGCGGGATGACCGGGACGCAGTCGAGCACCATGCCCTTGGGCTTGTTGCTGGTCTGCAGGAACGCGGAGACGACCTTGAGGCGCTTGAGCGCACGGGTCTTCTTCTGGCCCTTGCCGGTGCGGATGATCTCGCGGAGGCGCTCGGCCTCCTCGGCGAGGTCGAAGCTCTCCAGGCGGTCCTTGAGCGCCGCGGCGCCCATCGAACCGGAGAAGTAGGTGCCGAAGCGGTCGCGCAGCTCGCGGTAGAGCAGCTCGTCGCCCTCCAGGTCCTGGACCTTGAGGTTCTTGAAGCGGGCCCACACCTCGTCGAGGCGGTCCAGCTCGCGCTGGGCGCGGTCGCGCAGCTGCTTCATCTCGCGCTCGGCGCCCTCGCGCACCTTGCGGCGCACGTCGGCCTTGGCGCCCTCGGCCTCGAGCTCGGCCAGGTCGGTCTCGGCCTTCTTGGCCCGGCCTTCCAGGTCGGCGTCGCGGCGGTTCTCGATCTGCTGGCGCTCGACCGAGATGTGCGCCTCGAGGGAGGGCAGGTCACGCTGGCGGCGCTCGTCGTCCACCCAGGTGATCATGTAGGCGGCGAAGTAGATGACCTTCTCGAGGTCCTTCGGCGCCAGGTCCAGCAGGTAGCCCAGGCGGGACGGGACACCCTTGAAGTACCAGATGTGGGTGACCGGGGCGGCCAGCTCGATGTGGCCCATCCGCTCACGGCGCACCTTGGCGCGGGTGACCTCGACGCCGCAGCGCTCGCAGATGATGCCCTTGAAGCGGACACGCTTGTACTTACCGCAGTAGCACTCCCAGTCCCGGGTGGGACCGAAGATCTTCTCGCAGAAAAGGCCGTCCTTTTCCGGCTTCAGCGTGCGGTAGTTGATGGTCTCCGGCTTCTTGACCTCGCCGTGGGACCACTGGCGGATGTCGTCGGCGGTGGCCAGGCCGATGCGGAGCTCGTCGAAGAAGTTGACGTCAAGCACTGGTCGTCAAGCCCTCTTTCGTAATTCGAGAGTTTGTCTGTGGTCTGAGGGGGGCCTGGGGGCGGGCCGGCTGCCGTGTGGGGCAGCCGGCCCGGCCTCCGTCAGACCTCTTCGACGCTGCTCGGCTCGCGCCGGGACAGGTCAATACCGAGCTCCTCCGCGGCGCGGAACACGTCCTCGTCGGAGTCCCGCATCTCGATGGACTGGCCGTCCGAGGACAGCACCTCCACGTTGAGGCAGAGCGACTGCATTTCCTTGATGAGCACCTTGAAGGACTCGGGAATGCCGGGCTCGGGGATGTTCTCGCCCTTGACGATGGCCTCGTAGACCTTCACGCGGCCGAGGACGTCGTCGGACTTGATGGTGAGCAGCTCCTGCAGGGCGTACGCGGCGCCGTACGCCTCGAGGGCCCACACCTCCATCTCACCGAAGCGCTGACCACCGAACTGCGCCTTACCACCGAGCGGCTGCTGGGTGATCATGGAGTACGGGCCGGTCGAACGGGCGTGCAGCTTGTCGTCGACCAGGTGGTGCAGCTTGAGGATGTACATGTAGCCGACCGAGACCGGCATCGGGAACGGCTCGCCGGAGCGGCCGTCGAAGAGCCGGGCCTTGCCGGTGGAGTTCACCAGGCGGTCACCGTCGCGGGTGAGCGTGGTGTGGTCCAGCATGCCGGTGATCTCGTCCTCGCGGGCGCCGTCGAAGACGGGGGTGGCGAGGTTGGTGCCACCCTCCACGTTGTCGGCGCCGATCGCCTGCAGGCGCTTGGCCCACTCGTCGGCGAGGCCGGAGACGTCCCAGCCCTGCTTGGCGAGCCACCCGAGGTGGATCTCCAGGACCTGTCCCGGGTTCATTCGGGACGGGACACCCAGCGGGTTGAGGATGATGTCGACCGGGGTGCCGTCGGCGAGGAACGGCATGTCCTCGACCGGCAGGATCTTGGAGATGACGCCCTTGTTGCCGTGGCGGCCGGCCAGCTTGTCACCGTTGGTGATCTTGCGCTTCTGGGCCACGTAGACCCGGACCAGCTGGTTGACGCCGGGCGGGAGCTCGTCGCCCTCCTCGCGGTCGAAGACGCGGACGCCGATGACCTTGCCGGACTCACCGTGCGGCACCTTCAGCGAGGTGTCGCGGACCTCACGGGCCTTCTCACCGAAGATCGCGCGCAGCAGGCGCTCCTCCGGGGTCAGCTCGGTCTCGCCCTTGGGCGTGACCTTGCCGACCAGGATGTCGCCGGTGACGACATCGGCGCCGATCCGGATGATGCCGCGCTCGTCGAGGTCGGCGAGGACCTCCTCGGAGACGTTCGGGATGTCCCGGGTGATCTCCTCGGGGCCCAGCTTGGTGTCACGGGCGTCGACCTCGTGCTCCTCGATGTGGATCGAGGAGAGGACGTCGTCCTGCACGAGGCGCTGCGACAGGATGATCGCGTCCTCGTAGTTGTGACCCTCCCAGGACATGAACGCCACGAGCAGGTTCTTGCCGAGGGCCATCTCGCCCTCGTCGGTGCAGGGACCGTCGGCCAGCACCTGGTTGACCTCGACCCGGGAGCCCTCGTCCACGAGCACCTTCTGGTTGAAGGCGGTGCCCTGGTTGGAGCGGGTGAACTTGGCGGCCCGGTACGTGGTGTAGGTGCCGTCGTCGTTGGCCACGGTGACGTAGTCGGCCGAGACCTCCTGGACCACGCCCGACTTCTCGGCGGTGATCACGTCGGCGGCGTCGACCGCGCAGCGGTACTCCATGCCGGTGCCGACCAGCGGGGCCTCGCTCTTCAGCAGCGGCACCGCCTGACGCATCATGTTGGAGCCCATGAGCGCGCGGTTGGCGTCGTCGTGCTCGAGGAACGGGATCATGGCGGTCGCGACCGACACCATCTGGCGCGGCGAGACGTCCATGTAGTCGATCTCGGTGCCCGGGATGTAGTCGATCTCGCCGCCACGGCGGCGGACCAGCACGCGGGGCTCGGCGAAGTGGAGGTCGTCCGTCAGCGGGGCGTTGGCCTGCGCGATGACGAAGCGGTCCTCCTCGTCGGCGGTGAGGTAGTCGACCTGCTCGGTGACGACACCGTCGATCACCTTGCGGTACGGGGTCTCGATGAAACCGAACGCGTTGACCCGGCCGTAGGAGGCGAGCGAGCCGATCAGACCGATGTTCGGGCCTTCGGGGGTCTCGATCGGACACATGCGGCCGTAGTGCGACGGGTGCACGTCTCGGACCTCGAAGCCGGCCCGCTCACGGGACAGACCACCGGGGCCGAGGGCGGACAGACGGCGCTTGTGGGTCAGGCCCGACAGCGGGTTGGTCTGGTCCATGAACTGCGACAGCTGGCTGGTGCCGAAGAACTCCTTGATGGAGGCGACGACCGGCCGGATGTTGATCAGGGTCTGCGGCGTGATCGCCTCGACATCCTGGGTGGTCATGCGCTCGCGCACGACGCGCTCCATACGGGCGAGACCCGTACGGACCTGGTTCTGGATCAGCTCGCCGACGTTGCGCAGGCGACGGTTGCCGAAGTGGTCGATGTCATCGACCTCGATGACGATGTCGCGACCGTCCTCGTCCCGCCACTCGACCTCGCCCGCGTGCAGCTTCACCAGGTACTTGATCGCACCGATGATGTCGGGCTCGGTGAGCACGCCGGAGTCCAGCGACTCCGCGTTGCCGAGCTTGCGGTTGACCTTGTAGCGGCCGACCTTCGCGAGGTCGTAGCGCTTGGGGTTGAAGTAGAGGTTCTCCAGCAGGGTCTGGGCGGCCTCACGCGTCGGCGGCTCGCCCGGACGCAGCTTGCGGTAGATGTCCAGCAGCGCGTCGTCCTGGCCCTGGGTGTGGTCCTTCTCCAGGGTGGCGCGCATCGACTCGTACTCGCCGAACTCCTCGAGAATCATCTCGTTGGTCCAGCCGAGGGCCTTGAGCAGAACGGTGACCGACTGCTTGCGCTTGCGGTCGATGCGGACACCGACCATGTCGCGCTTGTCGATCTCCATCTCCAGCCAGGCACCACGCGAGGGGATGACCTTGCAGGAGAAGATGTCCTTGTCGGACACCTTGTCCAGGCTGGAGTCGAAGTAGACGCCGGGAGAGCGCACCAGCTGGGACACGACGACACGCTCGGTGCCGTTGATGATGAACGTGCCCTTGTTGGTCATGAGCGGGAAGTCGCCCATGAAGACCGTCTGGGACTTGATCTCACCGGTCTCGTTGTTGGTGAACTCGGCGGTGACGAAGAGCGGGGCCGCGTAGGTGAAGTCGCGGTCCTTGCACTCGTCGATGGAGTTCTTCGGCGGCTCGAAACGGTGGTCGCGGAAGGTCAGCGACATCGAACCGGAGAAGTCCTCGATCGGAGAGATCTCCTCGAAGATCTCCTCCAGACCGGACTTGGTCGGGACGTCCTGACCACTGTCCAGGGCCGCCTCGACCCGGGACTTCCAGGCCGCATTGCCGAGCAGCCAGTCAAAGCTCTCGGTCTGCAGGGCCAGGAGGTTCGGGACCTCAAGAGGCTCCTTGATCTTCGCGAACGAGACGCGGAGCGGGGCGGTGGATGCGGCGGAATTGTTCGAGGCGTTGCGCGGCGCGGCCAAGAGGGGGGTCCTTCCGAGGGCTCGGAGCTCACTACGCGCATACCGGCCGGACCTTAGACGAGCCAGGATCCACCTCCGGCCGCCGGTCCCGCCGGGGGTGAATCCCCAGGTCAGAGCCGCTGTACGGAGGCGGTGCCAGGCCCCTTCAGGGCAACGCCGACTCCGGGCGACGAGTCACGGAGCAGCTAACAGGCAGCGCAAAGGGACAGTGTAGCCAAAAGGCACACTGCTGACAAGCCCTGATTCGGAGACCGAATCGGACGCTCCCTCCGGTCGCGACCCGAGCGCCGGCCGCCCCTGTCAAGAGGCACCGCCGCAGGGGTTGCCCTGCCCTCGTACAACCGGACGACCCGGGACTCCCGGGCCGTCGCACCTCACATGTAGTCAGTTCCCAGCCGGGCCCTTGTATAACCATCCGGGCTCTCCGGCCGACGGTGAACCGCCTGCCACGCAGCGGCGCGCGCCTCGAGAATCGCGCGCCGGGTGCCGTTCGTCAAGGCCCCCACCACAGTGCGGACCTCGCACGGACCATCGCTTCCGGGCCCCCGCGCGTTACACATCGCCCGAGGCCGGGGCGGGTGGCCACGACAGCGATCACCATACCGGCCCGCACCGACAGCGACCGAGTGCGCGCTGGGCCGCACCGGCGGAGCCGTTCGGGGGACCCGGTACGACGGGTACGGACCCCGGTACGGGAAAAGGCCGGGCCGACCACCCACAGGGGTGATCGGCCCGGCCTCCGCGCCCCCTCAGAGGGGGCAGGAAGTCACTTGACGGTGACCTTGGCGCCGGCGCCCTCGAGAGCGGCCTTGGCCTTCTCGGCAGCGTCCTTGGCAACCTTCTCCAGGACGGTGGCGGGGGTGCCGTCAACGAGGTCCTTGGCCTCCTTCAGGCCGAGGGAGGTCAGGGCGCGCACCTCCTTGATGACCTGGATCTTCTTGTCACCGGCGGACTCGAGGATGACGTCGAACTCGTCCTGCTCCTCGGCAGCCTCGACCGGGGCGACCGGACCGGCAACGCCGGCGACGGCGACCGGGGCGGCGGCGGTGACGTCGAACTTCTCCTCGAACGCCTTCACGAACTCGGAGAGCTCGATGAGGGTCATCTCCTCGAACTGCGCGAGCAGGTCGTCCTGGGACAGCTTCGCCATGATGGCGTCCTTCCACTAAATCGGCAGGTGGTGCCGGATGTACGGGTTGGCGGGCGTACGGGCCCGCAGCGAGGGCTGATGCCCGCCGAATTACTCGGCGGCAGCGTCCTCGGCGGCGGGAGCCGGCGTACCGGCACCGCCCTGCTCGACCTTGTCGCGAAGCGCGTCCACGGTGCGGACGAGCTTCGACGGCAGGGCCTGGAAGACCGCGGCAGCCTGCGAGGGCTTGGCCTTCATGGCACCCGCCAGCTTGGCGAGCAGAACCTCGCGGGACTCGAGGTCCGCGAGCTTCTTGATCTCATCGGCGGTCAGCGCCTTACCGTCAAGGACACCGCCCTTGATGATGAGAGCGGGGTTCTCCTTGGCGAAGTCACGCAGAGCCTTCGCCGACTCCACCGGGTCACCGGTGACGAAGGCGACAGCCGTCGGACCGGCGAACAGGTCGTCCAGCGCAGAGATCCCGGCCTCGTTCGCCGCGATCTTGGTCAGCGTGTTCTTCACCACGGCGTACTGGGCGTTGTCCCCCAGCGAGCGACGCAGATTCTTCATCTGCTTCACCGTCAGACCGCGGTACTCGGTCAGCACGGCCGCGTTCGAGGCACGGAACCTGTCCGTGATCTCGGCAACGTCGGTAGCCTTGTCGGGCCTTGCCATAGGCTTACGCCTCCTTCCGTGATGTCGAAGTCGGGCCGACCTTGGGAGTCGACCATCGATCACCTCGGACGCACCGGCCGGAAGGAAGAGGCCCTGCGGAATGCTCCGCAAAAACAAATCGAGCCCCAGTGCGCAGTCGCACGGGGCCCATGACGACCTCAACAGCCGCACGGCGAACCGAACGGACCGGAAGTCAAAGCTCCAAACACTCCTGCGCGGGCCGTCTGCGCTGAACGCAGATCCTTCGGTCACCCGGCACCTGTGAAGGCGCACGGCGACAACCAGCGGTCTTTGGCGATCCCCACGGTACTCGACGCCTGCCGAACGGGGCAAATCCGTCCCGCGGGCCTACGACTCGCAGGACCCGGGGCCCACCTACCCGCCCGGCACCGGCGGCGGGCTCGCCTCGCCCCGGTCCAGGGTGTCGGCCTCGGCGGGCGCCTGCAGCGACAGCGGCCCGGCGATCTCGCCGTACACCACGGTGGCGGCCCGCGCCCCGGCCTGGCCGGTCCGGCTGAGCTGCACCAGCTGGTCGCTGTCGTTGAGCCACAGGTCGAGGGTGAGCACCCGGCCGGGGTCCGCGCCGAGGCTCTGGCGCAGGGCCTCCCGGCGCTCCGGGCCGAGCTGGGTCTGGGCCGCCACGTAGGCGTCGACGCCGAGGGTCAGCCGGTAGTGGACGACCGAGGTCTCCTGGAGCTGTTCCTGGCCGACCAGCTCGGGCGCCTCGGCGGCGCAGGCCGCGGTGAGCGCCACCATCGGGTTGAGCTGGTCGACCAGCGCGGAGTACGGGACGTCCTTGCCCCCCGGACGGCCGCTGAACTTCTGCCAGTGCCGGCCGCCCTGCCGCGCCGCGCTGTCCGGGTCGCCGCCCAGGTAGGCGGCGGTGTCCAGGACGATCAGCTGCTCGGACGTGCCCTGCCGGTCGAACCGCAGCCCGGTCTTGGGCGCCCAGAAGATCATCCCGTCGGCGCCCTCCTGCGGCAGCTTGAACCGCGCCCGGCGGGCGTCGCGCATGGCCAGCTGGGCGGAGAGCAGCACGCCGTGCGGCGAGCGGTCGGTGGGGGTGGCGAGCGCCGAGCTCGGTGCCGAGGTGCCGGTCGCCGGACCCGGGCCCGCCGTGGCGTTTCCGCCGCACGCGGCCGCGCCCGCCAGCAGGAGAGCCAGGACCGCGGTGGCGGCCTTGCGCCGAACCGGCATGCTGACTCTCCCTGCTTCGGTAACTCGCCCCCCCACCATGCCATGCCCCGGTTCGGGCCGCCGGGGCGGCTCCGCCCCGGCCGCCCGCCCGGTCAGCTGGCGCTCTGCGCGCCCTGCAGCAGCTTGGCGAAGTCCACCGTGTCGCCCTCGCTCGGGGCGGTGGCCGCGACCGAGGTGCCGTAGTCGGTGTACGTCGCCGTCGAGGTGATCGCGCCGGCCTTGGTCTGGAGCTGCTCGACCTTCTTCACCAGCAGGTTGTCACCGGTGACCCAGAGCTCGATGTGCTCGGTGGTGATCCCGGCCGCGGTGAACTGCTGCTGGAGGCCGTCCGCCTGCTCCTTGGTGAGCCCCTGGGTGGTGGCCTGGGCGAGGTCGGCCGCGGAGAGGTCGCCGGCGTACTTGGTGGCCTGGGTGCCGTTCACGCTCTCGGACCCGGCCTTGGCGACCTTGCCGGAGGCGATCAGGGCCCGCACCGAGGAGACCGGGTCGGCGCTCTGCAGCTGCTGCTTGAGGCTGTCGCCGGCCGGGCCCATCAGCTTGGCCAGGTCCGCGTAGCCGTACTTGATCCAGTGCGCGCCGCCGAGCTGGCCGGCCATCGCCTCGCCCATGTTGATGTACATCGCGTCGGTGAGGTAGCGCGCGGTGAAGGTGCCGTCCCCGCCGGCCTTGGCGAGGGTGTCGGCCATCGCGCCGCCGGCGTTGCCGGTCAGCTCGCCCTGGAGGCCGTGGTCCCAGGAGATGGCGCCCTTCATGCTGGTCTTCCCGGTGGGCAGCTCGGTGACGGCCTCGACCTTGGCGGACTTGGCCGCGCTGGTCTTCTCCCCCACCAGCTTCAGCAGCGCGGCGGGCGCCACCTCGGCGGCCGGCGAGGACGGCGCCACGCTGCTGCCCGCGGCGCTCGGGGCGGCCGGGGCGGCGTCGCCGCCGGAGCTCTTGCTGTTGCAGCCGGTCGCGGTCAGTGCGAGCACGACGGCGGTGGCGGCGAGGAACGTACGTCCGGTCCTGAACATCTGGTGTCTCCCCCTGGTGACGGCCCGGGCGCGGAGTCTCCGCGCCCGGTGGCGCCGGGCCCGGTCGTCCACCGGGCCCGGCCGGGCCTCAGCTGGTGCCGAGGCTCTTCAGCAGCTCGGCCATGTCGGCCACCTCGGCCGCCGCGGGGGCGGCCGGCGCGACGGCCGTGCCGAGCTCGGTGTACTTGACGGTGCCGGTGGCGGACGCGGCGCCCTTGCCCGGGTTGAGCTGGCTGCCGCCGAGCTGGACCAGTTCGTTCTTCCCGTTGATCCAGAAGTCGAAGGTGGGCTCGCCGGTGAGCTCCTTGAGCAGGCTCGCCCTGCTCGCCTCGCTCGCCCCGCTCATCGCGGCGACCAGGTCCTTGGCGGCGACCGTGCTGCGGTAGTGCACGGTGTCGACACCGTCGATCTTCTCCGCGCCGACCTTGCTCACCTTGCCGGCCTGCGCGTTCGCGGCAAGCTCGACGGCCGGGTCGAGGGTCACCAGCATGCCGCTGAAGGCGCCCGCGTCGGCCGCGCCGGGCGCGGAGCCCGGGGCCGCGCCGGGGTCGACCTTCATCCACTTCTTGCCGGCGAACAGCTGGGCCATCTCGGAGCTCAGCCCGAGGTACATCACATCACCGACGAAGAGCATCTTGACCTCCTCGCCGTCCTCGGTGGTGGAGATCTGCAGCGCCTGCGGGGACTTCCAGGACAGCACCCCGGAGGTCAGGTCCTCGGGCTTGTCCCCGGTGAGGACCAGCTTGGCGGTGCCGGCCTTCGCCATCACGGCGGCGGCGGCGGTCAGCGCCTCCTTGGGAGCCTGCTCCTTGCCGCCCGCGGGCGCCGGGGCCCCGGCCGTGGCACCGTCCGCGGCGGCGGAGGCCCCGCCCGGGGCCGCGCCCGAGGCCGCACCGGCGGAGGCCGGGGCCGACGCACCGGCCGCCGCGTCGCCCGGCTTGGCGCTGCCGCCGCAGGCCGACAGGGCACCGATGAGGGCGGTCGAGACGACCACCGCGGACGCGATTCGCAAGGTACGCAAGATTCCCCCACTCAGACCATTCTCATACTCCGTGCCGGACTCTAGTCGATGGCACCGACGGCCCGGCAACGGGTCAGCCCCCGTTCAGTACCAAGGTGTCGACGGCATCCGGAGCCGGTGCCGCCACATCCGTGCCCGGCTCGGCGACCAGCTCGACCACGGTGTCGGTGCCCCCCGAACCCCGGGTGGTCTCCTGCGACTTCAGCAGCCGGCCGGCCTGGTCCAGCCAGTAGTCGTGGTCCACCACGCTCATCCCCTGGCGCTGGTAGTAGGCCAGCGTCGCGGCCCGCTCCTGCTCGGACAGGCCCTGGTCGGCGCCGTGGTACGCGGCGACCGACGCGGTGCCCCGGTAGTGGGTGACCGTCGCGCCGTCCAGCTGCTCCTGGCCGACCTCGGTGATCTGTCCCGCCTCGGCCATCAGCCGCAGCGGGGCCGCCGGACCCGCGGTGATGCCGGTCAGCCAGATCCCGGTGAAGCTCGCCGGGATGCGGCCGGGGGTGGCACCGGAGTCCAGTTCCTCGGCCGTCTCGCGCTCGGCCCGCGCCCAGTGCTTGCCCTTGAGGTCGGGGGCCAGCCAGTCGTACGAGGCGTAGTGGACGCCGTCGACCAGCCGGAGCCTGCCCTTGCCGCGGCCCTCGGTGACGGTCAGGTCGGCGTCGCCGGACGTCCAGGAGACGGCGCCCTCGACGGTGCTGTGGCCGTACTGGTGGTTGTCCTCCTCCACCCGCAGCCGGGCGCTGCCCGCCTTGTCGAGCGCGTCCGCGGCGGCCTCGACCACGGCCTTCGGCGTGCTCGGGCGGGCGCTGCTCGCCGGCGCCGGGTCGGCCGGACCGTCGCCCGCGGCGCCGCCGCCGCCCACGCTGCTGCAGCCGGCCGCACCGCCGAGCACCAGGACGGCGGCGGCCAGGACGGCGATCCGATCGATACGCACGGCGTACTCCGCGGGGAGAGAGGTGGTGGGTGCGCAGAGCCTAACCGCCCGGGTACGCCGACGGGCCCGCACCCCCTCGTGCAGGGGGTGCGGGCCCGTCGGACCTGACATCAGTCGCGCCCAGGACGCGGCCGGTCGGAGCCGGTGGCTCAGACGGCGGCCGGGTCCTCCTCGACCAGGAGGTTGCGGGTGCGGTTCGGGTCCACCTGGATGCCGGGGCCGATCGTGGTGGAGACGGCGGTCTTCTTGATGTAGCGGCCCTTGGCGGCGGCCGGCTTGGCCCGGAGGACCTCCTCGAGCGCGGCGCCGTAGTTCTCGACCAGCTGCTCATCGGTGAAGGAGACCTTGCCGATGATGAAGTGCAGGTTCGAGTGCTTGTCGACGCGGAACTCGATCTTGCCGCCCTTGATGTCGTTGACAGCCTTGGTGACATCGGGGGTGACGGTGCCGGTCTTGGGGTTCGGCATCAGGCCACGGGGACCGAGCACGCGGCCGAGGCGGCCGACCTTGCCCATCAGGTCCGGGGTGGCGACGACGGCGTCGAAGTCCAGACGGCCCTTGGCGACCTCGTCGATGAGCTCGTCGGAGCCCACGATGTCGGCGCCCGCAGCACGCGCGGCCTCGGCACGGTCACCGGTCGCGAAGACCAGGACCCGGGCGGTCTTACCGGTGCCGTGCGGGAGGATCACGGTGCTGCGGACCATCTGGTCGGCCTTGCGCGGGTCGACGCCCAGACGCATGGCGACCTCGACGGTGCCGTCGAACTTGGTGGTGGAGGTCTCCTTCGCGAGGCGGATGGCCTCGAGGGGAGCGTAGATCCGGCTGCGGTCGACCTTGGCGTCCGCGGCCTTGAGAGCCTTGCTGCGCTTCACTGCTTCTCCTGAAGGTGAATGAGGAGTCGTGGTCATGCGGGCCGCGCGGGCCCTACCACGGTGGACTAAGGGGCTGGTCAGCCCTCGACGGTGATGCCCATCGACCGGGCGGTGCCGGCGATGATCTTCGCCGCGGCGTCCAGGTCGTTGGCGTTCAGGTCGGGGAGCTTGACCGTGGCGATCTCGCGGACCTGGGCGCTGGTGAGCTTGGCGACCTTGGTCTTGTGCGGCTCGGCCGAGCCCTTGTCCACACCAGCGGCCTTGAGGATCAGGCGGGCGGCCGGCGGGGTCTTCGTGATGAAGGTGAAGGAACGGTCCTCGTAGACCGTGATCTCCACCGGCACGATCATGCCGCGCTGCGACTCGGTCGCGGCGTTGTAGGCCTTGCAGAACTCCATGATGTTGACGCCGTGCTGACCCAGCGCGGGGCCGACCGGCGGGGCCGGGTTGGCGGCACCGGCGTTGATCTGGAGCTTGATGAGCCCCGTGATCTTCTTCTTCTTGGGAGGCATTTCTCTCCGGGTCCTTCCGAGAGGTGATTGCTGGTGTGTCCGTGGCGGGCGCGACAGCCCACCGGGCGGACACACATCGGACCAGGCTAACGCGGATGCGCCGCTGGACCAAAACGAGTTCGGGGGCGGGGCCGAAGCCCCGCCCCCGAACCCGGAGACCGTGCTAGTTCTTCTGGATCTGGTCGAACGACAGCTCGACCGGGGTCTCCCGGCCGAAGATCTCGACCAGGCCCTTGACCTTCTTCGAGTCCGGGTTGATCTCGTTGATGGTCGCCTGCAGGGTGGCGAACGGACCGTCGGTGACGGTGACCGAGTCGCCGACCTCGAAGTCGAGCACCTGGACCTCGACCGGGCGGACCGGGGAGGCCTTGCCGGCGTCCTTGGCCGCCTGGCGCTCGACGTCCGGGGCGAGCATCTTGACGACCTCGTCCAGGGTCAGCGGGTACGGGTCGTAGGCGTTGCCGACGAAGCCGGTGACGCCCGGGGTGTTGCGGACCACGTTCCAGGACTCGGCGTCCAGCTCCATGCGGACCAGCACGTAGCCGGGGAGCTTGTTCTGCCGGATGGTCTTGCGGTCGCCGTTCTTGATCTGGACGACCTCTTCCTGCGGCACGGCCGACTCGAAGATGCGGTCCTCGACGTTGAGCGAGACCGAGCGCTGCTCCAGGTTCTGCTTCACGCGGTTCTCGTAGCCGGCGTAGGTGTGGATGACGTACCACTCGCCCGGCGCGCGGCGCAGCGTCTCGCGGAACTCGGCGACCGGGTCGCTCTCGCCGGCCGGCTCCTGCTCGGCCTCGTCGGCCTCGTCGGAGGCCTCCTCGGTGCCGGTCTCCTCGGCGGCGGTCTCGTCCGCGGCCTCCTCGGCGACAGCCTCGTCCTCGGTCACCTCGTGCAGCGCGTCGAGCTCGGCCGGGACACCCGCCTCGGCCTCGTCGGCAGACTCGACCTGGTCCTCGTCGGCGTCGGCGGCGTCCAGGATGTCCTCGGCAGCCTCGGCGTCAGCAGCCTCGGCCGCGACATCCGCCTCGCGGACGGTCTCGTCGGCGTCGTACAGGGGGGACTCAGACACGGTCGCTGCTTCTTTCCTGGTTGTGGAGATGGAACGGCTCCGGGCCGCCCGGCCGCCCTGGGGCGTACGGGCGGGAAAGTCTCGGATACCTCAACAGTACCGAGTCAACGGTAGCGGGCTCGTCCGGTCGGCGCAGACAGCTCGACCCGGGCGGCCCCCTTCCGTGTGGAGGGTGCCGACCCGGGTCGGGTGTCGCTGGCTGCCGAGCCGGTCAGCCGAAGATCCACAAGCTGAGCTTGGAGAAGCCGTAGTCCACGCCGTAGACCAGCATCATCATCACGATGACGAAGGTGACCACGACGGTGGTGTACTGCACCAGCTCGCTGCGGGTCGGCCAGACGACCTTGCGGAGCTCGGCGATGATCTGGCGGTAGAAAACGGCGGTCCGGGCGAACAGGCCCTTCTTGGCCCGCTTGCCGGGGCGCTTCGCGCCGTCGCCGCCGGCGGCCTTGTTGGCACGCCTGCGCTCGCGCCGGGAGAGCGACTTGTCGTCGGCAGGCGTGGTTTCGTCCGCCGCGCCGTCGGCCCCCTCGGGGTTGCCGCTCTCAGGCGTTGCGGTGGAGCCCGTGGTCTCCGTCACTCGTCCTCACCTGAATCCGGGTCCTGCCGAGCGCGTCCCGCGTGTGTAGCCACGCAGGCGATCCGGCGAAAGCAGTGCTTGGTGGGGCCCTCTCCGCATCAAGCCCGCTCGCTCTGTGGAGCGAACGGGCTCGGTACGGATCAAGCTGCAGGGCACGAGGGACTCGAACCCCCAACCGCCGGTTTTGGAGACCGGTGCTCTACCAATTGAGCTAGTGCCCTTCGGTACCTCGCGGCACCGGACTGCGCCCAAACCTACCGCATCCGAGCCACTGCGTGGTGTACGCCTTGGCGGATCCGCACCTCGGGAGCCATCGAGCAGTGAGTGTACGTGTTCTTGAGCGTTTGGTCGAACCTCATTCACCTGGGCACCACTCCCGCTCCGGCGGGGACACATCGTGGACGCCGCCGTACGCATACTGGAACCGTCGTGCCCGCGGGCCGCCGTCTCTGGGACGATGCAGACATGAGCGCTCCCACCCCCGCCAACCGTCCTGCCGACCGCCGGGTCTCCGCCCGGGTCGGCGCCATCGCCGAGTCCGCCACCCTCGCCGTGGACGCCAAGGCCAAGGCCCTCAAGGCGGCCGGCCGTCCCGTGATCGGCTTCGGCGCCGGCGAGCCGGACTTCCCGACCCCCGGCTACATCGTCGAGGCCGCCGCCGCCGCCTGCCACGACCCGAAGAACCACCGCTACACGCCGGCCGGCGGGCTGCCCGAGCTCAAGGCCGCAATCGTCGCCAAGACCCTGCGCGACTCCGGCTACCGGGTGGACGCCTCCCAGGTGCTGGTGACCAACGGCGGCAAGCAGGCCATCTACGAGGCCTTCGCCGCGATCCTCGACCCGGGCGACGAGGTGATCATCCCGGCGCCGTACTGGACCACCTACCCGGAGGCCGTGAAGCTGGCCGGCGGTGTGCCGGTCGAGGTGGTGGCCGACGAGACCACCGGCTACAAGGTCTCGGTCGAGCAGCTGGAGGCCGCCCGCACCGAGAACACCAAGGTGGTGCTGTTCGTCTCGCCGTCCAACCCGACCGGCGCCGTCTACACCGCCGCCGAGGCGGAGGCGATCGGCCGCTGGGTGCTGGAGCACGGCCTGTGGGTGCTCACCGACGAGATCTACGAGCACCTGGTCTACGGCGGCGCCGAGTTCAGCTCGCTGCCGGCCCTGCTGCCCGAGCTGGCCGACAAGTGCCTCGTGGTCAACGGTGTCGCCAAGACGTACGCCATGACCGGCTGGCGGGTGGGGTGGCTGATCGGCCCGAAGGACGTGGTCGGCGCCGCCGCCAACCTGCAGTCGCACGCCACCTCCAACGTCTCCAACGTGGCCCAGCAGGCCGCGCTGGCCGCGGTGGCCGGCGACCTGACCGCGGTCGACGAGATGCGGACCGCCTTCGACCGGCGCCGCAGGACCATCGTGAAGATGCTCAACGAGATCGACGGGGTGTTCTGCCCCGAGCCCGAGGGCGCGTTCTACGCCTACCCGTCGGTCAAGGGCCTGCTGGGCAAGGAGATCCGCGGCAAGCGCCCGGCGACCTCCGCCGAGCTGGCCGCGCTGATCCTGGACGAGGCCGAGGTCGCGGTCGTCCCCGGTGAGGCCTTCGGCACCCCCGGCTACCTGCGCCTGTCGTACGCGCTCGGGGACGCCGACCTGGTCGAGGGGGTCAGCCGGCTGCAGAAGCTGCTGGGCGAGGCCCGGGACTGACCCGGCACCCGGACACGGCCGCCCCTCGTCACCCCTTCGGGGGATGTACGGGGGGCGGTTCCCGTTCGGGGTGGTGATGCGGCAGGATCGGTGAATGGATCGCCTGCGTGATGTCCGAAGCCTGCCCAAGGCCCACCTGCACCTGCACTTCACCGGTTCGATGCGCCCCGCCACGCTGTTGGAGCTGGCCGACCGGCACGGGGTGCGGCTGCCCGAGGCGCTCAGCTCCGGCGAGCCCCCGCAGCTGCGGGCCACCGACGAGCGCGGCTGGTTCCGCTTCCAGCGGCTGTACGACACGGCGCGTTCGGTGCTGCGGGACGAGTCCGACATCCGGCGGCTGGTCCTGGAGACCGCCGAGGACGAGCGGCGGGACGGCTCCCGCTGGCTGGAGATCCAGGTCGACCCGACCTCGTACGCGCCCCGGCTCGGCGGGCTGACGCCGGCGCTGGAGCTGATCCTGGACGCGGTCGAGCACGCCGCCGACTCCACCGGGGTCGGGATCCGGGTGCTGGTGGCGGCCAACCGGATGAAGTCGCCGATGGACGCCCGCACGCTGGCCCGGCTGGCGGTCCGGTACGCCGACCGGGGGGTGGTCGGGTTCGGGCTGTCCAACGACGAACGCCGCGGGATGGCGCGGGACTTCGACCGGGCGTTCAAGATCGCCAGGGACGGCGGGCTGCTGGCCGCGCCGCACGGCGGCGAGCTGGCCGGGCCGGAGTCGGTCCGCGACTGCCTGGACGACCTGGGGGCCGGCCGGATCGGGCACGGCGTGCGGGCCGCCGAGGACCCGCGGCTGATGCAGCGGCTGGCGGACCGGCAGATCACCTGCGAGGTCTGCCCGTCCTCCAACGTCTCGCTGGGCGTCTACGAGCAGGCCGCCCTGGTGCCGATGCGCACCCTGTTCGACGCCGGGGTGCCGATGGCGCTGGGCGCGGACGACCCGCTGCTGTTCGGCTCCCGGCTGGCCGACCAGTACCGGCTGGTGCGCGAGGTGCACGGCTTCTCCGATGCCGAACTGGCCGAGCTGGCCAGGCAGTCGGTGCGCGGTTCGCGGGCGCCGGAGACCGTCCGGAAGGAGCTGCTGGCCGACATCGACGCCTGGCTGGCCGGGTAGTCCGGCGGGGCGGGCCCTACAGCCGGACGCCGACCATCACCGGCTCGTTGACGAGCTCCACGCCGAAGGCGGCGTGGACGCCGTCGCGGACCTCGCGGGCGAGCGCGAGCAGGTCCTCGGTGGTGGCGCCGCCGCGGTTGGTGAGCGCCAGGGTGTGCTTGGTGGAGAGGGTGGCCGGGCCGGTGCCGTGGCCCTTGCGGAAGCCGGCGTGGTCGATCAGCCAGGCCGCCGAGGTCTTGGTGCGGCCGTCGGGTGCCGGGTAGGCGGGGGCGGTGCGGTCGCCGAGCCGGGCGGTGAAGGCGGCGTACTGCTCGGGGTCGAGGACCGGGTTGGTGAAGAAGGAGCCCGCCGACCAGGTGTCGTGGTCGGCCTCGTCGAGCACCATGCCCTTGCCGGCCCGCAGCTTCAGCACGGTGTCGTGGGCGAGCCGCAGGTCCACCCGCCGATCGGCCTCCACCCCGAGGGTCCGGGCCACCTCGGCGTACTTGACCGGGGAGGACTGCCCGGCGGCGTCCTCCAGGGCGAAGGTGACCCGGAGCACCACGTAGCGGTCGGGGTCGGCCTTGAAGCGGCTGTGCCGGTAGGAGAAGCCGCACTCGGCGTTGGTCAGGGTGACCCGCTCGCCGGCGGTCCGGTCGTAGGCGAGGACCTCGGTGATGACCCCGGAGACCTCCTGGCCGTAGGCGCCGACGTTCTGCACCGGGGTGGCGCCCGCCGAGCCGGGGATGCCGGCCAGGAACTCGATGCCGGCCAGGCCCCGGTCGACCGAGCGGGTGACCGCGTCGGCCCAGACCTCGCCGGCGGCCAGCTCCAGCCGGGTGCCCCGGAGGTCGAAGCCGGTGGTGGCGATCCGCAGCACGGTGCCGTCGAAGCCGGCGTCGCCGATGACCAGGTTGGAGCCGCCGCCGAGGACCAGCAGCGGCTCGCCCGCGGCGTCGGCCGCGCGGACGGCCTCGACGACCTCGTCGTCGGTCCGGGCGGTGACCAGGCGGCGGGCGGGGCCGCCGAGCCGGAGGGTGGTCAGCGGGGCGAGCGGCGCGTTTTCGAGTACCTGCACGCCCACCACGGTATACGGGCGCGGAGCGTGGTCGGCACAGCCCCGGAAAGAACTTGGAGAGATACACTATCCATATGGCCGGTCCGGGCCTGTCGGCTTTCGGGACGGGGATGCGATGCGCATCGGGGAGCTGAGCAAGCGGGCCGGCGTGCCGGTGCCCACCATCAAGTACTACGTGCGGGAGGGCCTCATCCCGGGCGGCGAGCGGATCGGTCCGAACCAGGCCCGGTACGGCGAGGAGCACATCCACCGGCTGAAGCTGGTGCGGGCGATGGTCGACGTCGGCAAGCTCTCGGTGGCCGCCACCCGGGAGGTGCTCAGCGCGATCGACTCCCCCGGCAGCAGCCTGCACGACGTGCTGGGGATCGCCCAGGCGGCGGTCACCCCGCAGGTGACGGCCGGTGACCGGGCCGTCTGGGCGGCCGCCGAGCACGAGGTGGCCGAACTGGTGCGGCGGCGCGGCTGGGTGGTCAAGGAGAGCAACCCGGCCCGGCAGGCACTGGCCCAGCTGGTGGTGACCTTCCGCGACCTCGGCCAGCAGGACCTGCTGGCCATCCTGGACGACTACGCGAGCGTGGCCGAGCGGCTGGCCGCCGCCGAACTGGCCGCCATCGGGCACCGGGAGGGCGTGGACAGCAAGGTCGAGGGCGCGGTGCTGGGCACCGTGCTCGGCGACGCGCTGATCGGTGCGATGCGCAGGCTGGCCCAGGCGGACGCGTCGCACCGGGCGTTCCACACGGCCGTACCCGGCTGAGCCGCGGACGGTACCGGCAAGGACGGGGGCGGACGACCGGGTGGTCGTCCGCCCCCGTGGTGCGGGCCGGTGGTACGGGCCGGTGGTACGGGCCGGTGCGCCGTCAGACGCCGGCCGGCGCCGGCTCGTCGGCCGGGGACGGCGCGGCCGGCAGCTCGGCCGGGCGCGGCGGGCGCGGGATGAACAGCGCGCAGACGCCGCCGAAGAGCACCACCGCGACGCCGACCCAGACCGCCGGGTGCAGGCCCTTCACGAAGTCGGCGGCGCTGGCCTCGCTGCCGTGCGCCAGGAAGACGCTGCTCAGCACCGCGATGCCGAAGGCGCCGCCGATCTCCCGGACGGTGGTGTTGGCGCCCGAGGCCTTGCCGCGGTGCTCCGGACCGACCGCGCCGAGCACCACGGCGGCGGTCGGCGCGATGGCGAAGCCCATGCCCGCGCCGGCCACCAGCATGGCGCCGACCAGGTGGGAGTACGGGGTGTCGGCGGTGGCCGCCAGGTTGATCCAGGCCAGGCCGGCGGCCTGGAGGAAGAGGCCGAGCGCCATCAGCCGCCCGCCGCCGACCCGGTCGGTGAGCGCGCCGGCCACCGGGGCGATGAACATCGGCATCAGGGTCCAGGCCAGGGTGAGCACCCCGGCGTGCAGCGGGGTGCGGTACGGGGCGATCTGGAGGTACTGGGAGAGGAAGAAGATCGACCCGAAGACGCCGAAGTACATCGTCGCGGAGACGATGTTGGTGAGGGTGAAGGCGCGGATCCGGTAGAAGGAGAGCGGCAGCAGCGGGTGGGTCTGGCGGCGCTCCCACAGGACGAACGCGGCCAGCAGCACGGCGCCGGCCACGAAGGCGGAGACGATCTTCGTGGAGGTCCAGCCGTCGGTGCTGCCGTTGACGATGCCCCAGACCACGGCGAGCAGGCCGGCGGCGGCCAGCAGCATGCCGATCAGGTCGAGGCCGGCCCGCTCGCCCTTGCTCTCCTTCAGCACCTTGAAGATCAGCGGGATCGCCACGATGCCGACCGGCACGTTGATCCAGAAGATCCACTCCCAGGCCAGGCCGTCCACCACGGCGCCGCCGACCACCGGGCCGAGCGCGATGGCGAGACCGCTGACCGCGCCCCACAGGCCGAGCGCGAGGCTGCGCATCTTCTCCGGGACGGCCTGCGAGAGCAGGGTCAGCGAGAGCGGCATGACGGCGGCCGCGCCGAATCCCTGGACGGTGCGGGCGGTGATCAGCTCACCGCTGGTGTCCGCCAGGCCGCAGGCGATCGAGGACAGGGTGAAGATCGCGATGCCGATGGTGAAGACCTTCCGGCGGCCGAACCGGTCGCCGAGCGCGGCGCCGATCAGCAGCAGGCAGGAGAAGCTCAGCACGTAGGCGTTGACGAACCACTGCAGGTCCTTGGTGTCGGCCTTGAGGTCGACGGCCAGGGTGCGCAGTGCGGTGGAGACCACCAGGTTGTCCAGCGCCACCATGAACATCGGCACGCTGCACGCGACGATCGACAGCCAGAGCGGGACCTTGGGCCCCTGCGCGGCGGGGCTCGGGGAGCCGGCCGCCGTCGGATCGGACGAAGCCATGACTTCTCTCCTTCGAGGGTGCTTCGGAAGCGATGCGGGGTCAGGCGCCGGCGTCCGCGGCGTCGGCCTGCGCCTGGTCGGCGAGGTGCTGCTTGGCATCGGCCCAGGTGATCGGGAGCTGCTCGACCGGGACCTCCCAGAAGGTGAAGGTGGAGTCCTTCATGGTCGGCCGCAGCGAGGTCATCACGGAGTAGTGCGGTTCGGTCTTGGCGTAGGTGTAGAGGTCCTGGCGGGTCTCCCAGGCGGAGAGCGTCCAGAAGGTCCGCTTGAGCGGCTGGGCGATCAGCGAGGCGCCGAGCGCGCCGGGGGCGGTGCGCACCTGCTTCCAGGCGGCGAGGGACTTGAGGAAGAACCGCGGCACGTCCTTGAACGAGCGGACCTCCAGCCGGGAGGCCATGACCAGCGCCCGGGTCTGCGGGCGGGCCGGGTTGGGGGTGGTCCAGGGAAGCGTGGGCATGGCGGCCTTCCTCTCTCGTCGGCTCGGCGCGCGGCGGAGCCCGTACCGCCCGAGCTGGTGCCGCCCGAGTCGATAGTAGAACCTAGCGCTATCCATTATAGGGAGCGGTGAGACCTGATCGCCAGTGACAAGACGGGCGGGGCCGGCCCGCTCCGGCCGACCCCGCCCCCGCCCGTCCGGGGCTCAGGCGCCGAGCTCCCTGAGCAGCTGCTCGGCCGCCTCCAGGCCGGAGGAGAACGCGGCCTCGTGCGAGCCGATCTGGTCGTGGTGCAGCTGCTTGGAGTGGAAGTACGAGCCGGCCAGCTTTACCCGGGTGCCCTCGTTGACCTGGTAGATGGTCTTCTGCAGGGTGCGCAGGTCCATGTCGATGACCGGGTGCTCGTACGGCAGCTCCTTGATCACCAGCTCCTGGCGCAGCGGACGCGGGTAGTCCAGGGTGACGAAGTAGTCCCGCTCGGACTCGAAGCCGTGCAGCCGGTTCATGTAGTAGACGACGTACGGGCGGACCTCGCCGTCGACCACGACCTTGCCGTAGTTCCAGTTCTCCCAGCGTGAGCGGTCCTCGGGCATCACCGAGGCGTCGGTGTGCAGCACCACGCTGGACGCGTTGTAGCGGATCTTCGCCAGGGTCCGCCGCTGCAGCTCGGTCGGGTCCGCGAGCAGCGCCCTGGCCTGGTCGCCGTGGACGGCGAGGACGGCGTGGTCGAAGCGCTCGGTGCCGGCCGCGGTGGTGACGGCGACCCCGTCGGGCAGCGCCCGGACCTCGGTGACCTTCTCGGTCAGCCGCAGCTTGGGGTCGATCGCGGCCAGCGCCTTTCGGACGTAGGTGATCGAGCCGCCGCCCACGGTCCGCCAGTCCACCTTGGCGCCGCCGAGGCCGCCCTCGTCGTGCGCCATGAAGAAGGCGATCACGGTGGTGGCGGGCATCTCCCAGATCAGCTCGGCCGGCACCGACCAGACCGCGGTGCACAGCAGGATCACGTACCCGTGCCGGAACTCCTGGCTGTAGCCGCCCCGGTCGAGGTACTCGCCGAGCGGCAGGTCGGTGCGCTTGCGCAGGAAGTCCTTGCGGCCCTCCTCGTGGAAGCGGCGGGCCTCGCGCCGGATGGTGAGGAACTCCTGCGGGTAGCGGCCGGCCGCCTCCTCCTCGGGCAGCGCCATCTCCTCGGTCCCGAACTGCAGCCCGGAGTCCAGGTCGAAGAAGTTGAAGCCGCCCTGGTGCTGGCGGAACGGCACGTCGAGTTCGTCGAAGAAGCGGCTGAGGTTGGGGTAGCTGGGCCGGTTGAAGATCACGAACGCGGTGTCGATGCCCAGGATCCGGCCGTCGTCCTCCACCTCGACGGTGTTGGCGTGGCCGCCGGGCCGGTCGTCCTGCTCGAAGACGGTGAGCTCGGCGTGCTCGCGCAGGCGGTAGGCGGCGGAGAGGCCGGAGACACCGGCGCCGATGACCGCGACCCGGGGCTTGATCGGTGCTGACATGGCAGAGTCCTTAGCTGGCTGGGGCGATGGGGAGGTCGGTGCGGGAGCCGGTCTCCAGGACCGGCCCGAGGACGGCGAGGCCGGCCAGCTGCTGGAGCCAGGCGCAGGTGCCCCGGCGCAGCTCCTGCCGGCAGGCGGGGCAGACCTTCAGGTCCCGGTCGAGGTGGTGCGCGGGGACCTCGGTCCGGCAGTTCGGGCAGGGCAGGCGGCGGGTCGCGGAGGGTCCGGCGGTGGGTCTCGGCATGGCTCGACTCCTGGCTGGTCCGGAGTTCGGTGCTGGTGTCGGTACGCGTTCCCGGGCGGGTTCTGGTCCCGGCGCGCTCAGGTCCCGGCGCGCTCAGGTCTCGGCGAGGCTGAGGTCCCCGCGCTCGGCGAGGCGGAACTGCCAGTGCGAGAACAGCCGGTTCTCCCGGTACATCCGCTGCAGCACGGCCATCACCTCGTCCACCACCCGGCTGTCGGTGACCGCCTCGTGCGGGCGCAACTGCTTGCGCAGCCGTTCCAGTTGGAGCAGCAGCAGGGCTCCGCTGGGCAGCGGGTCGGTCATCGCGCCGGCCGAATGCACATAGGTGTGCAGGCAGGCCGCGACGGCGTGCAGCAGGCAGTACTGCTTGGCCAGGTCGAAGAGTTCGGCCGACTGGCCGTACTCGCGGCCGAGTTCGGCCCGCAGCGCGGCGCAGCCGTCGCGCAGCACGGCGGTGTGGTCGAGCAGCTCGCCCGCCACGTCGGCGGCCCGGGTCAGCCGGTCGCGTTCGTCGCCCTTGGCTGCGGCGGCCAGCACCCGAAGTTCGGCGAGGGCGGCCGGGGCGGCGAGCAGCGCGTCGTCCCGGCCGCGGCTGAACAGCTGCTGGTCCCAGGGCCGGTAGAGCGGCAGTTCGCGGTCGGTCCCGTAGAGCGTGGCGACCCGCTCCTCGGCGGCGGCGCGGGCCTCGGGCGAGGGGTCGGCGGCCGTGGCGAGCAGGCCGTCGAGCTGGAGGGCGAGGTTCTTGAGGTTGACCACGGTGTTGCCGTCGGCGAAGTTGGCCACCAGCATGTCGCGGAGCATCTTCTGGTGGATGCCGTAGTGCGGTTCGGCGCGCAGGTAGAAGCGGGCGCCCAGCACGATGTTGAGCTGGGACATGGTGCTCTCCAGCACGGTCGGGACGAAGTACTTCACCGCCGAGGACCAGACGCTGGCCTGCTCGGGCACCAGCTGGAGGCTGCGCACCGCCCCCAGGCTGACCGCGTCGGCGGTCATCAGGTCGGCGAAGCACTCGGCCAGCTGCCGCCGGGAGTACGGGATCTCGCTGACCGTGCGGCCGAAGATGACCCGGCGCTCGGTGAAGTCCAGCGTGATCCGCAGCGCGGTGTCGACCGCCGAGAGCGCGATCGAGCCGATCAGGGTGCGGGCGACCTGGGAGGTCTGCAGGGCGATCTCCAGGCCGGCGCCCTCGGCGCCGAGCCGGGCGGAGTCGGGGACGAAGACCCGGTCCAGCCGGATGCCGCTCATGTCCAGGGCGCGCAGGCCGTGCAGGCGCTCGTTGGGGAGCTCCTCGACCGCGCCGGCCGGGGTGCGGCGCTTCTCCAGCAGGAAGATGGAGTAGCCGGCCGGGCCGCCGGTGTCCTTGGTGCGGGCGAAGACGCTGAGGCCGTCGGCCACCCGGGCGTTGCCGATCAGCCACTTCTCGCCGGTGAGCAGGTAGCCGCCGGGGACCTTCTCGGCCTTGAGCTCGTTGCTGAGCACGTCGCTGCCGTGGCTGCGCTCGGACAGGCCCCAGGCGTACCGGCTGCCCTGCCGCATGGCGTCGCTGAGGTACTGCTTCTGCTCGTCGGTGCCGGCGATCCAGGCGGGCAGGAAGGCCAGGCTGGTGATGATCAGCGCGGTGGCGGTGGTGGGGTCGCGGCGGGCGATCAGGCGCAGCAGGTTGAAGCCGGTCTCGACGTCGCCGGCCCGGCCGCCCTGGGCCTCGGGGATGTTGTACTCGTGCACGCCCCAGCGCTGGAGCAGGTTGACGAAGCCGTACGGGTACTCCTCGCGTTCGTCGTGGTCGAGGACGGCCGCGAACGGCATCCGGGCGTCGGCGTCGTGCGGGTCGCCCAGGTACTCCTCCAGTTCGGCGGCGAGGGCGGGCAGATCGGTGCTGGTCACCGGACCTCCGGTTCGGGATGGCTGCATCGGTCACACCCCCGGGCGGGCGAGCGGTACGGGCGCCGCGGCGAACATCCGGTGTTCGCGGCGCAGGTCGAGCAGGACGTCGAGGGCGGGCAGCAGGTGTTCGGCGGCGCGCCGGACCGGCTGCTGGTCGGCCCGGGCCAGCAGGTAGCCGAGGCAGGCGCCGAGCCAGTCGGCGGAGCCGGGCTTCTGCCCGTAGAGGGGCAGGTGCCGGCCGGCCCACCAGAGCTGGAGGCAGCAGGCGGCGGCGTGCAGCCAGGCGAACCGTTCCGCCAGGTCGGCCGGGCCGGTGCCGCCGGGTGCCCCGGCGGCCTCGGCGGCCTCCGCGGGCAGGCCCCGGACGGCGGCCAGCAGCCGCTCGGCCAGCGCGGCGACCGCCGGGGAGCCGGCCTCGGCGAGCGCCCGGGCCGCGGGGGTGGCGACCGCGGCCAGGGTGCCGGTGGGCAGGTCCCGGCCGCGGGCGCTCAGGTCGAGCCGGCCCGGGTCGTACGGCGGGAGTTCCCGGTCCAGGGCGAAGACCGTCCGGGCGGCCTGTGCGTCCCCGTCGCCGGCTTCGGCGGCCGCGGCGAGCGCGGGCAGCTGGCCGGCGAAGGAGCGCAGGTTGGCCAGGGTGCTGGTGTCGACCACCCGGACCAGCGCGGCGTCGCGCTGGAGCTTCTGGAACAGCCCGCCGCCGGGGCCCTCGGTGCGCAGCACCGAGCGGGTCGCCAGGGTGGCGCCGCAGCGGGCGATGGCGTCCTCGGCCGCCTCGGCCACCACGTGCTTGGCCGCGCAGCCCCAGACGCTGAACTGCTCCGGTGCGACGTGGATGCCGCGGGCGGCCGCCAGCGCGACCGCGTCGGCGGACAGCAGGGCGGCCGCGGCGACGGCCAGTTCGCGCCGCTGGTAGGGCGAGTCGATCAGGAGGGTCCGGCCGGTGCGGCGTTCGGCGGCGAAGTCCAGGGTGAGCCGTAGCGCGGTGTCGGCGCAGCCCAGGCTGCCGGCGGTGCTCATCAGCCGGACCACCTGCTGGGCCTTGACCGCGACCTCCAGCGCCTGGCCGGGGCGGCCGACCAGCTGGTCGCGGCCGACCGGCAGAGCGTCGAACCGGGGGTGGGCGAAGTCGATGCCGCGCATCCCGCCGGTGGCCACCGGCGCGCCGCGCCGCAGCCCGTCGGCGGTGGTGGTGAGGTCGAGCAGGACGGCGGTGAAGGCGCCCGGTCCGCGCTCGCCGGTGCGGGCGACCACGTACATCGCCTCGCAGCGCTGTCCGAGGCCGACCATCCACTTCCGGCCGGTCAGCCGCCAGCCGTCGCCGTCCGGTTCCAGCCGGGCCTCGTTGGCCAGCAGGTCGCTGCCGTGCCCGGCCTCGGAGAGCGCGAAGCCCACCGCGCCGCCGCGCCGCAGCAGGCCGGCCAGCCACTGCTGCTGCCCGGGTGAGCCGTGCAGCCGCACGCAGGTGGCGGCGGTGATGGAGAACATGGTGGCGGGCATGGTGTTGAGGTCGCGCCGGGCCGCCGCGCGGACCAGCAGCAGGCTGCGGTCGAAGGACTCGAAGCCGCCACCCCACTCGGCCGGCAGGTGGTCCAGGTGGAAGCCGGCCTCCCTGAGCACCCCGGCCAGTTCGTCCGGGAACTCCCCGCGCTCGTCCCGGCGGACCGCCGCGGCGAAGCCGTACTGGCTCGAGGCGTCCGCCGGGTCGCCGAGGAGCAGTTCCAACTCGGCGGCCTTGCGTACCAGTCGGTCGATCACAGGGCACCGCCCAGGGCCGCCACCGGGGATTCCAGCGGCACCGGCCGGTAGTCGGCGACGGCGGCCGGCAGGTGCACCCCGGCGGTGCGCAGCGCGGCCACCCGGGTGTGGAAGGCGGCGCCGCGCATCAGGTGGTGGGCGACGTCGGCGACCCGACGGTTGCCGGGTGCCTTGAGGTAGCTGGCGGTGACCCAGTCGTTGAAGCTGCCCATCGCCGGGCCGCACCAGATCTGGTAGTCCAGGGTGCGGTCCGGGTCGCCGACGGTGGACCAGCGCGAGGACATCCCCAGGTACCAGCGGAAGACCAGCGCCATCCGGCGCTTGGGGCTGTCCTGGGCGCGGGCCAGCTGCTCGGGGTCGCGGCGGCTGAAGTAGCCGACGCACTCCTGCCAGACCTCCTCCAGCGGACGCCGGAAGACCTGCGCCTCCAGCCGGGCGCGCTCCTCGACCGGGAGCTCCTCCAGTCCGCCGTGGGCCTGGTAGAGCTCGTACAGCTTCTTGGCCCGCATCGGGAACAGCGTGCCCTTCTTGAGCACCTGGAGCTCGACGCCCAGTTCGAACATGTCGGCGGCCGGGGCCATCTCGCAGTCCGCGATGCCGGCCTCGGCCAGCAGCGTCTTGGTCGCCTTGGAGGCGCCCGACTCGACGCAGGACTGGTTGACCGAGCCGGTGACCACGTACGCCGCGCCCATCGCGAAGGCCGCGGCGACCGCGATCGGGGTGCCGAGCCCGCCGGCCGCGCCGACCCGGATCGGCTGCGGGTAGCGGTGTTCGCGCTGCACGCCGTCGCGCAGCCGCAGGATGCTGGGCAGCAGCGCGGGCAGCGGGCGTCGGTCGGTGTGGCCGCCGGAGTCGGCCTCCACGGTGATGTCGTCGGCCATCGGCACGTACTTGGCCAGCTCGGCCTGGAGCGGGGTGATCAGGCCCTGGGCGAGCAGGGCGCTGACGGTCGCGGCGGGCGCCGGTCTCATGAAGCGCTCGGCGGTCTCGGTCCGGGAGATCTTGGCGATCACCCGGTGTTCGGCGACCACCTGGCCGCCCTCGCCCTGCCGCAGGCCCGCCAGCCGGTAGCGGACGATGTGCGGGCTGAGCGCCATGAACGCGGACGCCTCCACGCAGCGCACGCCGTGCCGCAGGAACAGGTCGACGGCCTCGCGCTCCAGCCGTTCCTCGCTGGGGCTGTGGATCAGGTTGACGGCGTACGGCAGGCCGGGGATCTCGGCGGCGAACCGGCCGAGTGCCTTCGCGATGCTCTCCGGCAGCAGGCCGGCCGCGCCGAAGGAGGCCAGGAAGCCCTCCCGGGCGAGCGCGATCACCATGTCGGCGGAGGCGATGCCGCCGGCCATCGCGCCCGCCAGGTACGGCTGGCGGACGCCGTGCGCGGCCAGGAAGGCCGCCGAGCCGAGCCGCTGCGGCGGCAGCGCGGCGACCGCCGCCAGCAGCGGCAGGCCGTCCCCGGCGCCGGCCGCGACCGGGCGGCCCTCGCCTGCGGCGCCGATGCCGCGCGGGGTGCGGACCACGAAACAGGGCCGTTCCAGGTCGGCCAGCACCTGGTAGACGCCGGCCGGGTCGGTACTGGGGTACTGCTCCCCCTGCCAGAGCAGTGGTGTCTGCGGGTGGTTCATGTCGGTTCGCTCTCCTCGGACAGGGGTGGTCAGGCGGTTTCCGCAACGACCTCGATCGCGACACCGGTGAGCTCGTAGATGCGCAGGCCCGGCTTCCACAGGTCGGCGTCGGCGATCACGACGACCCGGCCGGCCTCCCGGCGGACCTCGCGCACGTGCACGTCGAAGCGCAGTTCCCGGTCGTGCCGCAGGATCTGGCCGCGGTACTTCCAGGCCGTCTCCACGTCGGTGGCGAGCGCGAAGCGCGGGCGCTCGATCCCCTCGGCCAGGCCCTGCTCCAGCACGAACAGCCGCAGCGCCTGCAGCACCGCCTCGACGCCGAGCGAGCCGGGCATCACCGGGTCGCGGTGGAAGTGGCAGTCGAAGTACCACTCGTCGGGGCGGACCTCGCGGTGGCCGTGCAGGTAGCCGAGACCGTGCCGGCCGCCGTCGGCGACCAGGTCGACCCGGTCGACCAGGTCGAAGTGGCCGCCCGGCAGGTGCAGCCGGCCGCCCGCCGGGTCGGTGAACGCGGCCGCGCCGCCGCCGAGTTCGATCCGGCGGACGCGGTCGGCGGCGGGCTGCTCCTGGTCGATCCAGGGGGCGACGTACTTCCCTGCGTCCAGGCCCGCCTGGTTGGCCAGCGCCGCCTCGCTGAAGTAGCCGAACAGCGACTCGCCGGTGTAGAACACCTCGCCGTCGGCGGAGAGTTCGTAGCTGAAGTTCTGCAGCACGGCGCCCTGGACGGCGCTGGTCATCAGCAGCTTGGAGTGGTGGCGGATGGTCTTGCCGCGCAGGTCGACGTCCTTGACCAGGGTGGCCCGGCCGTCGAGGTTGCGGATCGCGTACTCGGTCTGCGGCTGCTTGAGGGTGGCGCCGAGGTAGTAGCCGAGCAGGATGGCGGCCTGCAGCGAGGTCTCCATCAGCACCGCGTTGGGCACGTGCGGGTGGGAGTTGTGGGTGTAGTACCAGGCGTCGTCCGGGGAGTCGTACTCGGTGACCATCTCCGAGCCGGGGCCGAGCTCGCCGCGGGTGCCCTTCAGCGACATGATCCGGTCGACGAACTGGAAGTCCCCGTTGGGGATGTAGGGCGCCCGGTGGTCGGCGTAGACGTCGAACTCCGGCCCCATCGCGGTGCCCAGGTCGCCCTTGGCGGCGTGCGCCAGGTGCAGCTCGTTGATCATCGCGGGCTCGCCGGAGCGGTTGCGCCGCCCCAGGAAGGCGGGCACGCCGCCGGGTTCGGGACGGTACGGGGTACCGTCCTTCTCCCGGATCTGGATGCCGAAGTTGCGCATCCGGATCACCGGCTTGTCGCCCAGGTACACCAGGATGTCCGCGACCACCGAGGGGCGCGGGAGCATGGTCAGCTCCATCACCTCGATCTCGTACCGGATCTCCCGGTGCGCGGGGGTGATCTGGCCGCGGACCTGGACCTCGGTCTGCAGGCCGATGATGGTCTGGAAGCGGGCGTCCGGCAGCACCAGGTGCATGCCCTGGTGCAGCAGGTACGCCTGCAGCGCCTGCACCGCGCCCTCGGCGACCATCGAGCCGGCCAGTACCGGGTCGTCCGGGAAGTGGCACTCGAAGTACCAGGCGTCCGGCTGGAGTTGCTTGTGCGCGGTGAGCGCGCCGAGGCCGCGCGGGCCGCCGGTGCGGTCGATCCGCAGCCCGTCGATCATCCGCAGCCGGGCGTCCGGCAGCCGCAGCGCCGGGTTGAGGCCCTCGTCCTGGGCGTGCTCGGGGCCGAACACCTCGCCGGGACGGCCCTGCGCGAGCAGTTCCAGGTCGGCGGCGTCCAGATGGTTCTTCGCGGTCCGGGCCAGCGGCTTGAACCAGGTCCTGGTGAGCGCCGCCCGGGCGGCCTTCTCCTTCTCGGTGATCACCACCCCGAGCGGGGTGTCCAGCTCGGCCTGGCTGAAGAACCCGGCCGAGGCGTCCTTCAGCTCCAGGATCAGCTCGCCGTCGGCGTAGCAGAGGTAGCTGAAGAAGAAGAGGGTGGTGTCGCCCTGGGTGACGAAGCGGTTGATCGAGATGTCGTAGCGCAGGGTCTGCCCGGCCCGCGGCAGGTCGCCGTGGAACACCAGGGTGGAGTCCAGCAGCCGGTAGACCCGCTCGCCCTTGTTGCGGAAGTCGATGCCGAGGTAGCTGATCAGCAGCAGGTCGCACTGGCCGGCCTCGATCGCGACCGCCGGCGGCACCCCGTCGTCGACGGTGTACCAGGCGTCCTCGGGCACGTCGTACTCGGTGCGGATGAAGGACGGCCGGTAGACGCCGGTCTCCGCCCGCAGGTCGGTGACCCGGGTGACGAAGTGGTACGGCGGCGCGGGCAGCCGCACCCGCTTGCCGTAGCCGTCGATCTCGGCGAAGGCCGGGCCGAAGACCGCGGCCAGCGAGCCGGTGGCGAACTCCAGCAGGTCGGCCTCGTCCCAGATCACCCCCTCGGCCTTGGCCGGGGCGGGCTCGGGCGCGGGCACGGGCACCGGCGTGGGCGCCGGCGCCTGGGCGGGCGGGAGTTCCGCCCGCGGGGTGAACCCGACCGCCTCCGGCGCCGGGGCGGGCGGCAGGCCGGCGCTCTGCGCGGGCGGCCCGTCGAGCAGCGCCTCGGTCCGGGCCAGGGTGCTCTCCTGGAGGACGCGCTGGGTCTCCATCACCACCGAGTGGGTGGCCACCATCTGCCGGCGCAGCTCGCGCACCAGGTCGCGGGCGCGGTCGCCGTCGGCGGGCGCCCGGTCCGGCGCGGCGGCGGTCAGGGGCGCGGACGGCGCCGCGGGACGGGGTTCGGCCGGCGCCGGGCGGCGGGCGGCGGCGGGGGTCGGTGCCGGGGCGGGTTCGGCCCAGGGCAGGAAGGCGATCGGTTCACCGTCGAAGGTGATGACCTGGGGGTCGGCAAGGGTCGGGTCTGCGGGCATCTGGTCCTCCGGCGGAACGGGACCGGCTGGTCCGGAAGGGCCGGCCGGGGCGGGGCCGGCCGGGAGGGGGCGGGCGGCGGCCGGGCCGCCGGAACCCGCGCCGAGCGCGGCCAGGACCGGCGCGGCGAACGCGGGCGGCGCGCTCACGGGCAGGGCGGCGGCGACCGGGCGGGCGGCGGCCCCGGCCGCGGCGGCCTCCGCCAGCAGGCCGGCCGTCGCGGCGGCGACCGTGGCGGGGATGGACGGGCCGCCGCCCACCGGGAAGGCCGCCCTGGCCGCCCGGGCGGGAGCGGCGGGCGCCGGTCCGAGCAGGCCCACCAGGTCCAGCGGCACCCCGTGCGCGATCAGCCGGGCGGCCACCTGGGCCACCGAACGGGCCGCCGGCACACCCCGGCGGTCGACCGACACCGCGACGTGCGGTGCCCCGCCGAGGGTCTCGCGTACCCAGCGGGTGCAGGTGGCGCCCGGGCCGACCTCCACGAAGTAGCGGAACCCCCGGTCGTACGCGGTGCGCACCAGCCGCGGGAAGTCGATCGTGGAGCGCAGCGTGTGGGCGATCCGGTCCGCGACCCGCTGCTGGTCGAGGTCCTCGACCGGGCCGTAGTCGTAGGCGCTGAGCAGTTCGAGGCCGCCGGTGGAGCCGGTGGGGTGGCTGTTGAGCTCGGCCAGGCCGGCCACCTCGTCGTCCACCACCGGGCAGTGCATCACGCCGTTGACCGGGGAGCGGGCCGCCGGGCAGCCGAGCTCCTCGATCAGCTGCCGGCACTGCGCCGGGTCACCGGCCACCACCAGCTCGCCGGGGGAGTTGACGTGGGTGAGGAACACCCGGTCGTAGCGGGTCAGCGCGGCCCGTACGGTCTCCGGGTCGGCGAGCAGCACATGGCCGGCCCAGACCTGCGCGTCCGGGGTGTCGGCGGGCAGGTCCCACAGCTCGCGGACGGTGTCACGCGGGCCGTTGAGCCGGTGCTTGAACAGCGGGGTGGCGCTGATCCGGTCGTCCCGGCGGGCCGAGCGCCGCCAGCCGCCGGTGGCGAACAGCATGCTGCTCTCACCGAGGCTGTAGCCGAACGCGCCGTGCACCGGCACCCCCAGCAGGTCCCGCACCAGGTCGGTGTTGAGGATCGCGAAGGTGGTGCCGGTGGCCAGCATGAACGGCAGGTCGTCGGCGAGTTCGGCCTCCAGAGCCATCAACTCCCGTCGCCCGGGGGTGATCTGGGTGCGCGGGTGGAGCCGGGCGGTGCGGAAGGTCCGGTCCGGTTCGGCGACCTCCGCCTCGAACCGCTCGAGCAGGCCGGGGAAGGCCCGGAACAGGTCCCGGCCCAGCCCCGGGTACGAGTTGACGGCGCCTGGGTAGACCAGCGCCACCTTGCCCTCGGGGCCGATCGGGTGCGGGGTGAAGCAGCTGCCGGCCGGGGTCGCCCAGTCCTCGCCGCGGGCCTGCGCGCCGGGCAGGTCCCGGGCGGCCAGGTCGAGCTGGCGGGCCAGCTCGTCCGCGTCCCGGCCGACCAGCACCACCCGGGGGGTGCCCGCCGGCAGCCGTACGGCTGCCGCCCTGGCCAGCCCGTACGGGTCGGCGCCGTCGGCGAGCAGCGCGCGGTGGCGCTCGACCTCGGCGAGCAGCCCGGCGGGCTCCGCCGCGCCGAGGGCGAGCAGGACCGGGCCGCCGGCCCGCTGCCAGTCGCGCTCCTCGGTGCGGCCCCGGGTGCGGTCGGCGGACAGCACCAGGTGGCCGTGGGCACCGCCGCCGCCGATGAACGAGACCGCCGCGTACCGGCGGCCGCCCTGCTCCTCGCGCAGCCAGGGGCGGGAGGAGTCCGGCAGGTAGCAGCCGGTGGCGGCGAGCTGCCCGGCCCGTTCGGCAGCCGGACGCTGCCAGCCCGGGACCCCGGGCAGGTAGCCGTGGTGCAGGGCGAACACCGCGCGCAGCAGCCCGGCCATCGCCGCGGCGCCCTGGGCGTCGCCGAGCTGCGCCTTGGCGCTGCCGAGGGCGGGGCCCGGGGTGCCGGCCGGGTGGACGGCGGCCAGCGCGGCGAGTTCCGCGCCGTCCTGGGCGTCGGTGCCGCCGGCGTGCAGTTCCAGGTAGCCGAGCCGCTCGGGCCCGATGCCGGCCTCGGCGAGCGCCTGGCGGGCCGCGTCGGCCAGCGCACCGGCGTCGGCCTCGGGCAGTTCGCCGTCGACGGGGACGGCGTGCCGCACGGCGACGGCGTCCAGCCGGGCGTAGGCGGGGCGGGCGCCCTCGCCGGGCCGGGTGAGCACCACGGCGCCGGCGCCCTCGCCGATCCGCCAGCCCTGGGTGCCTTCGCCGAAGGTCAGCCCGGGGCCGGCCACCGGCGCGCCGTCGGTGCCGTTGATCCGCAGCAGCAGGCTCTCCGGGGAGCCGGCCAGGTCGACGGCGCCGACCAGGACCGCCTCGACGGTGTCGTCGAGCAGCAGCAGCCGGGCCAGCTCCAGGGCCTGGGCGGTGCCGGCGGCCTCGGCGGAGATGGTGAAGGAGGGACCGGTGAGGTTCCACAGCGAGGAGATCCGGCTGGCCATGATGTTGCCGATGTAGCTGAGCACCTCGTTGGCGACGATCGGCTCGTGCACGCCGTCGCGGGCCAGTTCGGTCAGCCGGACCCGCTGGGCCTCGGTGAGGTCGAGCCCCGCCCGGTCGAAGAGCTCGTGCAGGTGGGTGCCGAGCCGGTGGCGGGCCAGGTGCAGGTGGGCGCTGGGCTCGATCTCCATCGCCACCACCACGGCGACCCGGCGCGGCGCCGGTCCGCCCTGGCCGGGGGCGCTGTCGCGGCTGTACCCGGCGTCGCCGAGCGCCTCGTCGGCGACCTCGGACATCAGGGCGTGCTGCAGGTTGTAGTTGCGCAGGTCGGCGGGCGGGATCCGGTGGTCGACCGGGTCGACGCCGACGGAGTCCACGAAGCCGCCCGCGGGAAGCGCGTCGCGGGTGAGTCCGGCGGCGGCGAGCGCGCCGTCCGCGGTCTGCTCCAGGCCGCGCCAGCGGCGCTCGGGCAGCGGCCCGAAGGCGTCCTGGCAGTCGTGCACGGCCCGTTCGAACGCGGCGGCGGTGGTCAGCGAGCCGAAGTGGGCGCCGACGCCGACCACGTCGAGCGCGGGCGGTGCGACCGGCTCGGGTGCCGGTTCGCGGGCGGCGGCCGCGTCGGAGAGCACCACGTGTGCGTTGGTGCCGCCGAAGCCGAACGCCGACACCGCGCCCCGGCGCTCCCCCGGCCCGGCGGGCCAGGCGCGGCCGGTGCGCACCAGTGCACCGGCGACCGGGCCGTCGGGGCCGGCGACCGGTTCGGTGACGCCGATGGTCGGCGGGAGCTGGCCGTGCCGCATCGCCAGCACCACCTTGAGCATGCTGCTCAGGCCCGCGACGGTCAGCAGGTGGCCGATGTTGCCCTTGACCGATCCGAGCAGCGGCACCTTGCCGGCCGGGCCGAAGAACGCGGCCACCGAGGCCGCCTCGGTGGCGTCGCCGATCGGGGTGCCGGTGGCGTGGCACTCCAGGTAGTCGATCTCCTGCGGTGCCACGGCCGCGTCGGCGTAGGCGAGTTGGTACGCCCGGTGCTGGCCGGCCTCGCCCGGTACCAGCAGGTGGCGGCCGGCACCGTCGTTGGACAGGCCGATGCCGTCGATCACGGCGTGGATCCGGTCCCCGTCGCGCTGCGCGTCGGCGAGCCGCCGCACCGCGAACATCCCGGCGCCCTGACCGGTCAGGATGCCGGCCGACCGGCTGTCGAAGGGCTGGCTGAACCCGTTCTCCGGGTAGGCGTGCAGGTCCGAGAAGGACAGGTGGATCAGTGTCGGGTCCGGTGCGCAGACCCCGCCGGCCAGCACCAGGTCCGCCTGGCCGGCCGCCAGGTGGTCGCAGGCCAGCTTCAGCGCGTACAGCGCCGAGGAGCAGGCCGCGTCCAGCGCGTACCGGGGGCCGCCGAGGCCGAGCGCGGCACCGACGATCCGGGCCGGGGCGCCGCTGACGCGGGCGTCGGCCGGGTCGGCGGCGGGCCCGGCCGGCGGGGCGTCGAGCGGGCCGAGGCCGCCGGCGGCCAGGCCGTCGCGGACCGCCTGCTCGACCAGCGGCAGGCTGATCCGGGCCGAACCGGGCGTCGGGAACGAGTAGTTGCCGAGCACCAGGCCGGTGCGGCCGAGCAGCTCGGGCCGCTCCAGGTGGCCGCTGTCGCGCAGCGCCTCGCGGGCCACGTACAGCGACCAGTGGAACACCCGGTCCAGCCGGGCCAGCCGGTCGGCGGCCAGCCGGTAGCCGGTCGGGTCGAAGGTGAAGTCGCGGACGAAGCCGCCCCTGGTGTTGGTGATCCGGTGCCGCGGGTCGGCGGTGGCGGGATCGGCGGGCGCGCCGAAGATCTCGGGGCCGCCCTCGGTGCGGCTGTCCGCACCCGCGCTGAGGTTCTGCCAGAACTCCTCGGGGGTGGCCGCACCCGGGAAGAGGCAGGAAAGTCCGACGATGGCGTACTTGGTCATGGAAGCCGGGTCCCTCCGGGCTGTGGGCGGTCCGGCCGGCCGCGCTGGGCGGCCCGCCGGACCAACCGGGTCGGGTACGTCAGCTGCTGACGAACTTGGCGGCCAGCTGCGGGGTGGAGACCAGGCTGACGCCGCCCAGTCGGGCCAGCACCCGGCCGTCGAGGCCGACCGCGGTGACCGTCAGGCTCGCCGAGGTGCCGTTCACGGACCCGGGTTCGACCACCGTCAGGAAGGTGCCGTGGTCCGGCAGCGGCTGGTGGAACTCGGCCCGGGCCACCGACAGCGGCAGGCTCGCGGTGGAACGGAACAGCCGCATCCACACCAGGCCGGCCTGCAGCAGCAGGTCCGCGGCGCCGGGCCGGTAGAGCCGCCCGGCGAACGCCCCGCCGGCCGGGCGCGGCCCGTCCAGCGAGCACTCCAGCACCAGCCGGCCCTCCTCCTCGGCCAGCACCCGGCGCACCCCCTGCAGTGCCGGGCCGTGGAACAGCGTCCCGTCGGTGTAGAACCCGGCGGCGTCCCGGCCGTGGCCGGGGGCCGGCAGCGCGGCCATCGCCGGGTGGTTCAGCTCGGACGCCGGGTCGGCGCCCAGCACCACCCCGGCCGCGTAGTGCGGCCGGACCGTTCCGTCCGCGGCCACCGAGCGGATCACCACCTCGGTGGTCGCCTGGTCGCCCGCGGGCGTCGCCGCCAGCTGCAGCCGGGCCGGCTCGGAGCCGTCCAGCACCAGGCCCTTGTGCACCGCGAAGTCGCGCACCTGGCGGACCGTACCGCCGCTGAGCCGCTCCACCGCGCCGATCGCCCAGCCGAGCGCGAGCGCCGCCGGGAGCACCGGGACCCCGCCGATCAGGTGGTCGGCGACGATCGGTTCGGCCGCCAGCGGGGCGGTCTCCCGCTCCAGCACCACGGCGGCGGGCGCCGCGGGCTGCCGGACGGACAGCGGGGTCGTCGGGCCGAGCACCGCCACCGTGTCGTGGCCGTGCTGCGGGGCGAACTGGCCGGTGAACAGGGCGGTTCCGGTCTTCTCAGGGATCAGCGTGATCCCGCGCTCCTGGAACACCGCCTTGATCTGCGGCGAGACCATCCCGCTGTCCCAGGCACCCCAGTTCAGTGCGGTGACCCGGGCGTTCGGGTGCCGCCGCTTGAACGAGCTCGCCCAGGCGTTCAGCACCTCGTTGGCCATCGCGTAGTCGGACTGCCCCTGGTTGCCGAAGAACCCGGCCACCGAGGAGAACAGCAGCACGTGCCGCAGCCGCTCGGCCGGCAGCGCCTCCACCACCGAGCGCAGCCCGCCGAGCTTGGGCGCGAAGACCCGCTCGATCTCGGACGCCCGCTTGTTGGCGATCAGCTGGTCGGCCAGCACCCCGGCGCCGTGCACCAGCCCGGTGACCCGCCCGGCGTACGGCGCGAGCGCGTCGGCGGTGGCCGCCGCGTCGGTGATGTCCACCGCCAGGTACTCGGCCGGGGACCCGGCCGCGCGCAGCTCGGCCAGCGTCTGCCGGATCTCCCGCTCACCGACCACCGCGCGGTACAGCTGCTCCACCCGCTTCGGGGTCGGCTTCTCCCCCGCCGTACGCAGCTGCGCGACGGCGGCGGCCTTCAGCTCGGCCTCGGCCGTCACCCCGGCCGCCCACGCGGGCTCCTCACCGAGCGCGGTCCGGCCGAGCAGCAGCAGACCGGGACGGTACGCGGCGGCCAGGTCGATCACGCAGCGGGCGGTGATGCCGCGCCCGCCACCGGTGACCACCAGCAGGTCGTCCGGGCCGATCTCGGCCACCGGGGCGGCCGGGTCGGCGGCCAGCGCGGTCGGCGCCTGCCCGAGTGTCAGGCAAACCCGGCGGTTCGCGTCCCGGGCCACCTGGACCGGCTCCGCGGAGGCGTCGTTGACCTCGGCGAGCAGCAGCTCGGCGGCGGTCCGCGGGTCGAGCCCGGGCGCCAGGTCCACGGCCCGGCAGAACAGCTCCGGCGCCTCGACCGCCAGCGTCTTCACCAGCCCGCCGAAACCGCCCGCCGGCACCCGGTCCTCCGCCACACCGGTCAGGCCGAACGCGCCGTCCAGCCGGGTCAGCGTGAGGAACCCGGCCCGCGCGGTGGCGGCCTCCTTGGTCAGCGGCTCGACCAGGTGCTTGGCCACCAGCAGGGCGTACGAGAGCCTGCGCACGCCGTCCGCCCAGTCGCCGTCCTGCCGGGTCGCGAAGTTCACCACCAGCCGGACCGGGGTGGCCAGGATCTGCTCGACCCGCTCGGTCAGCTCGGTCACACCCCAGCCGGCCAGCGCGAAGTCGGCCGCACCGTCGACCGTCCGCGTCACCGACGGCAGCCGCAGCACCCGCACGTCCCAACCACCGGCCTGCAGCCGGGCCGCGACCAGCGGCGTCAGCTCACCGCCGTCGTCCACCAGCAGCGCGGCCGAACCCGCCGGGTAGGCGCCCACCAGCGCGTCCGGGGAGGGGAGTTCGACCAGGGCGGCCTGCGCGCAGCCGATCGCACCGCGCGGCGCCGGCCCGGCCGGGGCGGCGGGAGCGGCGGCCGGCGGCTGCTTCTCCGCGATCGGTTCCGCTCTGGGAGCGGTGGTGGCGGTGTCCGCGACACCGGTCATGAAGTCGACTATCTGGCCGAGTGTCCGCAGCTCACCGAGCTGCTCCGGACCCACCGGCGTGTCACTCGGGAACCGCTCCGAGAGCACACCCAGGATCTCGACCCGCTTGATCGAGTCGATCCCCAGATCCGCCTCGACATCCATCCCCAACTCGAGCATCTCCACCGGGTAACCCGTCTTCTGCGCCACCACCTCCAACAGCGCAGCCGACACCTCACCCGCACCCGCACCGGCCGGAGCAGCAGGCGCAGGCGCGGCCACGCTGCTCATGAAGTCCACGATCTGACCGAGCGTCCGCAGCTCACCCAGCTGCTCCGGACCCACCGGCGTGTCACTCGGGAACCGCTCCGAGAGCACACCCAGGATCTCGACCCGCTTGATCGAGTCAATGCCCAGATCCGCCTCGACATCCATCCCCAACTCGAGCATCTCCACCGGATAGCCCGTCTTCTGCGCCACCACCTCCAACAGCGCAGCCGACACCTCACCCGCACCCGCACCGGCCGGAGCAGCCGGCGCAGGCACGGCCACGCTGCTCATGAAGTCCACGATCTGACCGAGCGTCCGCAGCTCACCCAGCTGCTCCGGACCCACCGGCGTGTCACTCGGGAACCGCTCC
>NZ_JBEZIR010000028.1:0-35647 GCF_040651175.1 Kitasatospora sp. NPDC048540 | reverse complement strand
GAGAGCACACCCAGGATCTCGACCCGCTTGATCGAGTCGATCCCCAGATCCGCCTCGACATCCATCCCCAACTCGAGCATCTCCACCGGATAGCCCGTCTTCTGCGCCACCACCTCCAACAACGCAGCCGACACCTCACCCGCACCGGGACCGGCCACCACCACCGGCGCGGCCACCGGCTCGGGGGTCCGGGGGGCGGCGGGCAGCGCGGCCGGGGCAGGGGCCGCGGCCACCTGCGCGGGAGCCGCCGGTACGGCCGGCGCCGGCGCTGCGGTGACCGGGGCGGGGGCCAGCGCGGGGGCCACCTGGGCGGGGGCCGCCTGCGCGGGGGCCGCCTGCGCCGGAGCGGGTGCCGACGCCGTGGGTGCCGCGCTGCCGGAGCCGAGCTCCAGCGCGGCCAGGTCTCGCAGGATCTCGTTGGCCCGCAGGTGGGTCCGGCCGATGGCCAGGCCGTGTTCCTTGACCGCGGTCACACCGGCCAGGACGTCGTCCACCCGGCCCTGGTCGGCCGCGTGCTCCAGCAGTCCGGCGAGCCGCTCGGCGCTCTGCAGCTGTCCGTTGAGGTAGTCGTCGTGCAGGGCGAGGTGATCGGCGATCAGCTCGGGCAGCCGGTCCGAGGCCGGCGCGGGGTTGGCTTCGTGGTCCACGGGCTCGCTCTCCATCACGACGGGCAGGGCAGGACGTTCGGGCACGGCCGGCGCCACGGCAGCCGGCCCGGCCACCGGCCCGGTCACGGCCGGAGCGGTCACCACCGGGGCAGCCACGGTCGGGGCAGCCGCCACCGGTTCGGCCGCCGCCGGTTCGGCCGCCGCCACCGGCGCGAGGGCCGCCGGCTCCGCCGCCGCTCCGGGCAGCCGGGGCTCGGCGATCCGGTAGCCGTTCTCCAACGCGTCCCGGTAGGCGGCCTTGCGGGCGTCGGAGACGTAGTTGATGCCGTTGAGCAGCACCGTCATCCCCTTGCTCGGCGCCGCCTCGGGCACCTCGGCGACGTACCGGTCGGACACCGACAGCGGCAGGCCGAGGACGGCCAGCTGGGCGACGGCCCGCTTCAGCGCCAGGTCCGCGTCGGCGCCGGGGCCGCCGTCGAGGCGGACGCACTGGTGCGGCCGGTCACCGAGGATCCGCCCCACCAGCTGGGTGAGAACGCCCTTCGGGCCGAACTCCACGAAGGTGCGGAAGCCCGCGGCGTACATCTCCTCGACCCGGTCGGCGAAGTGCACCGGGTTGATCAGCTGCTCGGCCAGCAGCACCGCGTTGGCGGCCGGGTCGGCGCCGTACGCGCCGCCGGGGGTGTTGGCGAACACCGGGCGCCGCGGCTCGCCGACCTCGACCCGGGCCACCGCCTCCCGGAACGCGTCCACGGCGTGTGCCACGAACGGGGTGTGGAAGGCCGCCGAGACCGGCAGCCGGCTGATCCGCAGTCCGCGCTGTCCGGCTTCGCCGACCAGCCGGTCGACCGCCGCGCTCGCACCGCCGAGCACCACCTGGTCGGCGGCGTTGCGGTTGCAGACCACCAGCTCGGGGTGGGCCGCGAGCAGGTCGGCGAGCTGCGCCTCGGTGCAGCCGACGGCCGCCATCGCCCCGGCGTCGAAGGCCGGGTCGGCGGGCGGGGCCATCGCGGCGCCGCGGGCCCTGGCCAGCGCGAAGTAGCCGTCGTCGGCGAGCGCCCCCGAGGCCCACAGCGCGGTCAACTCGCCGAAGCTGTGGCCGAGGTGGCCGTCGGCGGTGAATCCGAGCTCGGCCAGGTAGCGGTACTGGCCGACCGAGAGCGCGCCGATCGCGGGCTGCGCGTACTCGGTGCGGCGCAGCGACTCCTCCTGCGCGGCCCGGGCCGCGTCGTCGAAGGCGGGGGCGGGGAAGGCGACCCGGGAGAGCGGCTCGGCGCCGTCGAACTGCCGGTTGGCCTGGTCGAAGGCGGCCCGCAGCGGCGGCAGGGCGAGCACCGCGCGGTGCCCGGGGTTGACGTACTGGCTGCCCTGGCCTGCGAACAGCGCACCGGTGCGGCCGAGTTCGGCCTCCCGGCGGCGGTACCAGACCCCCTTCGGGTGGGTCCAGTGCTCGGCGTCGGGCTTGGCCCGCAGCTCCTGGAGGGCCAGTTCGCGCAGGTCGGCGAGGTCCTCGGGGCTGCCCGCGACCAGCGCGAGCCGGGCGTGGCCGGCCGGGACCGGGCCCTCGGCGGGTGCGGCGCCCTCGGCCAGCCGCGCGGTCAGGGCCGCGGTGTCGGGGGCGTGCCAGAGGTGGACCCGGGCGACCGGGAACATCACCTTCAGGTCCTCGCCCTCGCCGTGCTCCTGGAGGACGAAGTGGAAGTTGGTGCCGCCGAAGCCGAACGAGGAGATCGCGGCCCGGCGCTCGGCACGCTCCGGGTCCTTGATCCAGGGGCGGCTCTGGGTGTTGACGTAGAAGGGCCCGGTGGCGAAGTCGATCGCCGGGTTGGGCTCGTCCACGTTGATGGTGGGCGGCAGCACCTTGTGGTGCAGGGCCAGCGCCAGCTTGATCATGCCGGCCGCGCCGGCCGCCGCCTTGGTGTGCCCGATCTGCGACTTCACGCTGCCGACGGCCGCGTACCGGCGCTGCTCGGTGGTCTCGGAGACCACCGCCGCCAGCGCGGACAGCTCGGTGGCGTCGCCGACCGCGGTGCCGGTGCCGTGCGCCTCGAACAGCTCGACCGTGTCGGGGGTGCAGCGGGCGTCCTCGTACGCGCGCCGCAGCGCGACCATCTGGCCCTCCTTGCGGGGGGCGTAGATGGACTTGAACCGGCCGTCGCTGGAGGAGCCGATCCCCCGGATGACGGCGTAGATCTCGTTGCCGTCCCGCTCGGCGTCGGCCAGCCGGCGCAGCGCCAGCATGCCGATGCCCTCACCGATCAGCGTGCCGTCCGCGTCCTTGTCGAACGGGCGGATCCGGCCGACCTTGGAGAAGGCCGGGGTCTTGCTGAAGCACAGGTACATGAAGATGGTGTTCTCGGCGTCGCAGCCGCCGGCCAGCATGGTGTCGGCCCGGCCCTCCAGCAGTTCGCTGACCGCCGCCTTGGTCGCCGCCAGCGAGCTGGCGCAGGCCGCGTCGATGGTCATGTTGGTGCCGCCGAGGTCGAGCCGGTTGGCGATCCGGCCGGCCACCACGTTGCCGAGCATGCCTGGGAAGGAGTTCTCCTCCCAGGGCGCGAAGGCGAGTTTGAACTTCTCGGCGATCTCCTCGGCGTCCCGCTCGGTCAGACCGCAGCTGCGCACCACCTCCTTGAGCACCGGGGTCTGCAGGCGCGCGGAGAGCGGTTGGGTGAGCTGGTTGGCGCCGGTGATGCCGAGGATCACGCCGGTGCGCTCGGGCCGGTACCACGGCTGCTCGGCGCCGGCGTCCTTGAGCACGTCGCGGGCGACCACCAGGCTGAGCAGCTGGAGGACGTCGGTGACCTCCAGGGTGGTGGGCGGCAGGCCGAACTCCATCGGGTTGAAGGCGACCGACGGAATGAACCCGCCCCGCCGGGAGTAGGTCTTGTCCGGCGCGGACGGGTCCGGGTCGTAGTGCTCGTCGACGTCCCAGTGCGTGCTCGGCACGTCCTGGATGCAGTCGGCGGCGGCCACCACGTTGCCCCAGAACTCTCTCAGGTCACGGGAGTTGGGGTAGAGCGCGGAGAGGCCGACGATCGCCACGGGCTCGTCGGCGAGCCGCCGGGTGAGGTCGTCGTCGGAGCTGGTGAGGCTGCTGGGGTTGGGCTGCGAGGTTTTCACGGCAGGGCTCTCTTGGTCTCGGAGGGCCGGCCCCCGGGCGCCGTGCGGTGACGGCGGCCGGGGCCGTGCGGAGGACGGGCCTGCGTCAGACCTTCTTGGCGCCGGTCCGCGCGGGGACCGGGGTGGGACGGACCAGGCGCGCGATCAGCTCGGCGGCGTCCGGCCGGGTGAGCATCGTGTAGTGGTCGCCGGGGCTGCGGTGGACCTCCAGGCCGTACGGCGCCAGCGGGGTCCAGCCGAGGGTCGGGTCGTCGGGGATCAGGCTCCGCTCGGCCGCCACCAGCACCAGCGGCACCTCGGTGGGCCGGGGCCGGTAGGGCGCGGTCAGCCGGTTGTTGCGCAGCAGGCCGTCGACGTAGGTGTCGTACAGCTTGCGCAGCCCGGGCAGCGGGGTGTCGGCGGCCAGCGCGCCGCTCGCCACCGCCGCGTCGAGCACCAGCAGCAGGCCGTCGTCGACGCCGCAGGCCGCCAGCCGGTCCGGGTCCAGGAGCACCGGGCGGCCGCGCTTGGCCCCCAGGTACATCGCGAACCACCCGATCAGCAGCGGCGGCAGCAGCGCCTCGTCGGGCTGCTGGTACTCCTCGGTCGGGGCGATGCTGTCCAGCAGCACCAGCCGGGCGGGCCGCTGCGCCGGCGGCTGCTGCCGCACCACGGCCTGCGCGACCACGCCCCCGAAGGACCAGCCCGCCAGTGCGTACGGCCCGCCGTCGTACGCCCCGGTGAACTCGTCCAGCAGCCGGCCGGCCAGTGCCTCGACGGTGGTCTCGGCGCGGCCGCCGGTGAGCGCGGCCTCCCAGTACTCGGGCAGGGCGGACAGGTCGAGCACGGTGAGGCCGACGCCGTCCGGCAGCGCCTCGGCCAGGGTGGCGTGCACCCCGGCGGCGAGCGCCCCCGGATGGACCAGGTACACCGTGCCCGAGCCGGCCGCCGACGGTCTCAGTCTGACGACCGGGAGCGGGACCCGGCTACGCCGAGGCGGCATGGCCGGCCTCGGTGCGGGTGGCCGACTCCTCGGCGATGTGGGCGGCCAGCTCCTTGATGCTCGGGTGGTACCAGAGCGCCGTGGTGCCGAGCTCGAAGCCGAGCCAGTTCTCCATCTCGCCGGCCAGGATCAGGGCCTCGGTCGAGTCGAGCTCGAGTTCGTCGAAATACTGTTCCGGCGACACCTCGGACGGCTCCACCCCGAGCCGGTGCGCGATCTTCTCGATCAACCAGTTCTGCGCTTCAACTGCCTTGATGGGAGCCACAGTTGGTCCTCCTCGAAAGAGTCGGCCCGGGCGGGCCGGGCGGGAAATGCCTCTGAGAACACCTGTCAGCATCAGCCGCGCGCTGCTAGGGTCCCGGGGAAGGCGAGACAGCCGTGCGAGACCCGGGCGCGGAACGCGCCAGGGCGTGGCTCGGCCATGGGCTCAGAGGTTCGTAGGGCAACAGTCAGTCAACATCTGCTCTTGACGCGGTGGTTGCAGCACCGCTTACGCCCATCGCCCCGCGGCAGCACCAACGGGACGACAGACCGCCTCGACCTGCCCGGTCGGCGGGGTGGATGTGAGCGAAGACAGGCCGCACGGACGGCGGATGCACTCGCTACGGGGCAGGACCGTACGCGAGTTCCCGTTGAGCGTGCAACCAACGGATCGTGAATCAACGACCCTTGGGCGCCGGTGCGCGCCGGCCGCCGACGGCCGGCCCGCCCCGCCCGGCATCCGTCGAAAACGCGCTCGACCTGCGGCGATGCCGGCCCTTCGACGCGTCCCCCACCGAATGAGGAACGGCCTCCGAATGTCTGGTGCACACCGGGCGCACTTCTGGGAGCACTGTGCGCCGGGGCGCACGCCGTGCCGTTCTACGCGCGTGAACAGGCCGATGTGAACTCGGAGTTAAAGGTCGGGCCCTCGCTTGCCGCCTCGCTCGGACCGTGGATATGGTCACCTCAGCTATCCGTTGACCTGCCCGGCAACACCCTCCCTGCACCGCCGGCCCATGACCACGGAACGAGGACTGCCATGTCCGCGGCCCACCGGACGCCACCCGGGCGGCCGAGCGGATCCGGCCACCGGACCCGCCCGACCGATCGCCCCCGAAGGACCAGCCCGGCCCACCGGCCCACCCCGGACGACCGGGCCCCGTCCCTCACCTCCGCCCCGCCAGGCACACCGATCCGCCGCCCGCCCGGGCCCGCCGACGCGGACGGGCCGAGCCGGACAGCTCCGAGGAGCTGAACGACTCGGCCCGTCCGGACGGATCGAACCGGCCGGCGGCTCAGCCCAGCTGAACCACCGCGCGCGACATGCCGAGCACCTTCTGGCCGCCGTACGTGGCCAGCAGATCCACCCGCACCCGGCGGTCGTCGAGCAGCGCGGCGACCTTGCCGGACACCTCGATCACCGAACCGTCCTCGTCGTTGGGCACCGGCACCGGCCGGGTGAAGCGCACGCCGTAGTCGACCACCGCCGCCGGGTCGCCGATCCAGTCGGTGACCACCCTGGCCGCCTCGGCCATGGTGAACATGCCGTGCGCGATGACGTCGGGCAGCCCGACCTCCAGCGCGAACTTCTCGTTCCAGTGGATCGGGTTGAAGTCCCCCGACGCCCCCGCGTAGCGCACCAGCGTGGCACGGGTCACCCGGAACGACTGGGCCGGCAGCTCGGTGCCGACCTCCACCTCGTCGAAGTTGATCCCCATCGCGCTACTTCCCCTCCTCATCGGCCGCCCGGGCCACCAGCGACATGACGGACGTCACCACGTGCTCGCCGGACTCGTCGTGGACCTCGCCACGGACGGTCAGCACGTCGTTGCCGGCCAGCGACTTGATGGCCTCGATCGACACCGTCACCGTCAGCCGGTCACCGGCCCGCACCGGGCGGGTGTAGGTGAACTTCTGGTCCCCGTGCACCACCCGGCTGTAGTCCAGGCCCAGCTCCGGGTCGTTCACCACCTGGCCGGCCGCACCGTACGTGATGACGAACGGGAAGGTCGGCGGCGCGATCACATCCGGGTGACCGAACGCCTTGGCAGCCTCCGGGTCGGTGTACGCGGGGTTCGCGTCCCCGATCGCCTCGGCGAACTCACGGATCTTCTCCCGGCCGACCTCGTAGGGCTCGGTGGGCGGGTACGTGCGCCCGATGAAGGAGGGATCGAGCGGCATGAGCTACTCCTCTGAATGTGTCGTTACACAGAAAACGACTCCAGGCCGCCCCCCTTGCGGGGTGCGGCCTGGAGTCAGTGCAAAGTCAGCGGGTCTCGCGGTGCGCGGTGTGCGAGTTGCAACGCGGGCAGTGCTTCTTCATCTCAAGACGGTCCGGGTCGTTACGCCGGTTCTTCTTGGTGATGTAGTTCCGCTCCTTGCACTCCACGCAGGCCAGCGTGATCTTCGGGCGGACGTCAGTGGCAGCCACGGGAGTGCCTTCCTGGGACAACGAATAAGAACACGACAAGAGTAGCCGATCGGGAGAGTACCCCCCGATCGACTACGCGGAGTAGCGGTGACCGGACTTGAACCGGTGACACAGCGATTATGAGCCGCTTGCTCTACCAACTGAGCTACACCGCTTTGATGATCAGAACCCCCGCCGAGGCGGAAGACCCTTTCACCAGAGCCCCCATGCGGAATCGAACCGCAGACCTTCTCCTTACCATGGAGACGCTCTACCGACTGAGCTATAGGGGCGAACGAGGAAGAGATTACACGGTTCCCGGCCAGAGGTGAAATCCGTATCCGGAGCGGAAGACCGCAGGTCGGCGCGGTCGCACTGACGCTCCCTCGGCAGATGCACGTTCGAGTGGCCCGCGCCACCGCTCACGCCACCGGCGGGTGGACCGACACGACCTACGCCCGCCTCCGCGCCTCCCGCCCCCGGGCACCCTAGGCTCGACCGGCAGTGATCATGCGGTCCCCGGTGCGCCCAGAGCGCCGGAGAGCACCGGGGCCGGGCGCCCGGGGCCCCGCGCCCGGAGAGTGAGGAGCCGGCCGAATGAGCGCGGACAGCGCACCTGCCGAAGGACCGCACCAGGGCCCGGCCGCCAACCCCCTCGGCCACGGCCCGATCCTGCTGCTCACCAACGCCCGGCTGACCGACGGGCGGCTGGTCGACGTCCGGATCGGCGGCGACCGGATCCAGGCCGTAGGCGCCGCGGGCAGCCTCGGACCGCTGCCCGCCCTGCCCGGCCGCCCCACCGTCACCACCGGCGCCCGGATCGACCTGGCCGGCTACCTGCTGCTCCCCGCCCCCGCCGAGCCGCACGGCCACTACGACACCGCGTTCGCCGCCGCCCTGCCGGGACCGCCCACCGAGGACCCCGCCGACCTGGTCCGGCGGGTCACCGAGGCCGCGCTCACCTCGCTCGGCTACGGGGCCACCGCCCAGCGCACCCACGTCCGGATCGGCGACGCGCACGGCCTGGTCCGACTGGAGGCGGTCCTCATGGCCCGGCAGGCGCTGCGGGGGCTCGCCGAGCTGCAGGCCGTGGCGATGCCGCGGCTGCTCACCGGCCGGGCCGGCGCCGACGGGCGGGCCCAGCTGCGCGAGGCGCTCAAACTGGGCGCCACCGCGGCCGGCGGCTGCCCCGACCTCGACCCGGACCCGGTCGGCTACGCGCAGATCCTGCTGGCGGCCGCACGCGAGGCCGACTGCCCGGTGGACCTGCACACGGCCGGCCGCGACACCGCCCAACTCGCCCGGATCGCAGGAGTGTTGGCCCCCTTGCGACCCAGAGTCACGGTCGGCCCGTGCAGCGCACTGCCACCCGGCGGGGTGAGCGTCCTGGCCACCGCGGGGGTGCGGGTGGTCTGCCTGCCGCAGAACGGCGGCTGCACCGGCCTGGAAGGTCCGCCGACCGGCCTGCGGCCTTCCCTTGCACGGGAGTTGACCGATGCCCGGGTGCCGCTGGCGGTCGGCAGCGGCAGCGTCCGCGACCTGGCCAACCCGGTCGGCCGCGCCGATCCGCTGGAGGCCGCCTACCTGCTGGCGGCCACCGGCACCCTCAGCCCCGAGGCCGCCTACGACGCGATCAGCGGCCAGGCCCGGCTCACCCTCGGCCTGCCCGCCGTCCGGGTCGACGCGGGGTTCCCCGCCGAACTGCTCGCGATCCGCGGCGACAGCCTCACCGGCGCGCTGGCCGGCGGCCACAGCCGGCTGGTCGTCCACAGCGGCCGCGTGGTCAGCCGCACCAGCGCGGTCCGCGAGTTCGCCGACACCATCGCCCTCGCCCTGCCCCGCCAGAACTCACCGGGCTGACCCGCCGCCGTCCGGTGGCCGGTGGCCGGTACCGGGTGCGAACCCGTCCGACGTGGGCGGCTTCCGCACTGCGGAGACCCGGCCCCGCGGGTCTCCCGTAACCAGCCGGGTTTCCCGTAACCAGCACCCGACGATCGCCCGGCTCCTAAGCTGCTGAGGCGTCAGTAGGTTCCTGCTCGGGGGGTTGAGCACGATGGGTACGGAGATCGCGGAGCTGGTCCAGCAGGCCGGCCCCTACCTGACCGCAGCGGCGGGCGCCTACGGGGGCGGCGTCCTCACCCGCGCAGAGGACGCCGCCGCGGACGCCACCGCCAACCTGGGCCGCCGCATCCTCCAGGCCGTCTGGCGCCGCCGCTCCGCGACCGAACAGGCCGAACTGGAAGCCGCCGTCCTCGACGCCGCCCAGGACACCGACGACGCGGACGCCGCCGCCGCACTGCGCCAGCAGCTCAAGCGGGCCCTGCGCGAGGACGCCGACCTCTGCAAGGAACTCGCCGACCTGCTGCCCGCACCGGCCGCCGGAAGCGTGACCGTCACCGCCTCCGGCGAGCGCTCCATCGCCGCCCACACCATCACCACCGCCATCACCGGCGACGGCCACCACACCGGCCAGTGACCGGCCCCCACCACGAAGCCTCCGGGCGCAGGGCGATCGCCGCAGGCACCATCGGAGTCGCCAACACCGGCGACGTGATCGGCCTGCCCGCGGAAGTCCTCACCGCCGCCCGCGACGTCCCGGCGCCACCCGGCCTCACCAACCTGCCGCCCTTCCCCCTGTGCCTCGGACGCACCGACGCCCTCGCCTGGCTCCGCGACACGCTCTCCCAGGACAACGGCACCGCGATCACCCAGATCCCCGCCGTCCACGGCCTGGGCGGTATCGGAAAGACCACCCTCGCCCTCGCCTACGCCCACCACCACCGCCGCACCTACAGCCTCATCTGGTGGATCAACGCCGACTCCCCGACCCGCATCGAACAGTCCCTCGCCGGCCTCGCCCTCAGGCTGTTCCCCGCCTGGGCCGGGAGAGCAGCCCAGGACGAACGCACCGCCTGGGCCACGACCTGGCTGCAGTGGCACCCCGGCTGGCTGCTGATCTTCGACAACGTCGAGGACCCCACCGACCTGTCCCCCTACCTCGGCGCCCTCGACGGCGGCCACCACCTGATCACCAGCCGCCGCGCCACCGGCTGGTCCCGCACCATCCGCACCCTGCCCCTCGGCGCCCTCGGCCCCGACGAAGCCGCCGAACTCCTCTGCAGCTACGCCTTCACCGACGGCACGCCCACGGCCCGGGAACGCCAGGACGCCCGGACACTGGCGGCCGAACTGGGCCATCTGCCGCTCGCGTTGGAACAGGCCGGCGCCTACCTGGCCCAGAACCCCGCCGTCACCATCGACACCTACCGCAAGCGCCTGTCCGGCAAGCTCGACAAGGCCGCCGACGGCATCGACGCCGAGCGCACCATCGCCCGCATCTGGACCCAGACCCTCCAGGCCCTCACCGACCGCAACCCCGACGCCGTCCAGGTGCTGTACGCCCTCGCCTGGCTCGCCCCCGACCACATCCCCATCAGCCTTCTCGAGACCCCCGGCACCGACAACGACGACCTCCACGAAGCCCTCGGCCTCCTCGGCGCCTACAGCATGGCCACGGTCACCCGGCGCACCGTCAGCGTCCACCGCCTCCTCCAGGCGGTCCTGCGTTCGACTGCGCAGGCCGGCCCCGACGGCCCACCCACGGGACGCCAGGCCGCCGAAGAAGCCCTCGTCCGGGCCCTGGGCCCGCTCGACCCCCCGACCACGGACGCGGTCACGCCCTGGGACGCCCTGATGCCCCAGCTGATCGCACTCGCCGCGACCAGACCGCCCGGACAGCGGGACGACCGCGCGGCAGGCCTTTACCACACCGCGGCCGAACACCTATGCGGTCAAGGCCATGACGCCCGCTCGGTCCCCCTCCGGGAAGCCGGCCTCGCCCAGGACGAGCGGACCCTCGGCGACACCCACCCCGACACCCTCGCCGGCCGCCGCCGGCTCGCTCTCGGCTACCAGGCGGCCGGGGACCTGGAACGCGCCATCCCCCTGTACGAGACCGTCATCGCCCAGTGCGCACAGGTCCTCGGCGACACCCACCCCGACACCCTCGCCTCCCGCGACAACCTCGCCGGCGCCTACCGCGAAGCCGGGGCCTTCGATCGCGCCCTCCCCCTCTACGAGGCCGCCCTCGCCCAGTACGAGCAGCACCTGGGCAACGCCCACCGCGACACTCTGATCAGCCGCAACAACCTCGCACTCGGCTACCAGGCGGCCGGGGACCTGGAACGCGCCATCCCCCTGTACGAGACCGTCATCGCCCAGTGCGCACAGGTCCTCGGCGACACCCACCCCGACACCCTCGGCAGCCGAGGCAACCTCGCCAGCGCCTACCAGGCGGCCGGGGACCTGGAACGCGCCGTCCCGCTGTTCGAGACCGTGGTCGCCCAGTGCGCACAGGTCCTCGGCGACACCCACCCCAGCACCCTGTGCCACCGCCACAACCTCGCCTACACCTACGGTTCAGCCGGCGACCTCGACCGGGCCATCGCTCTGTACGAAACCGTGCTCGCCCAGTGCGAACAGGTCCTCGGCAGCACACATCCCGGCACGGCGATCAGCCGCGGAAACCTCGCCGCGGCACGAAGGGCAGCAGGCAACACACCCGGGTGAACCCGGGCTTCCGCGGTACCTCAGCTGCCGTCGGCCCCGACCATGAGGCGGGCCCACGCGAAGCGCCTCCGCGGCACAGATGGAGCGGCACAGCCAAACAGGAACGGCCCTGAACTGCGTTTCCGCAGTTCAGGGCCGTTCCGTTATCCGGTGGCTGGTGCAGGGTTCGAACCTGCGTAGCTTGCGCGACAGATTTACAGTCTGCTCCCTTTGGCCGCTCGGGCAACCAGCCAGGGATGGTGTCTCGCGGGGGGCTGCCCCGTTCGACGTCGTAAACGATACCTGATGGACGGGGGTGGTCCGCCACTCGATTGGTCACGTGACGATCAAGGGCGGGTCGCGGCTGTCGGCCGCGGCGCGGGGGCGGGGCTGGATAGGCTGGGGTGGCGGCCGTCCGGGACGGGTGGCCCCTGACCGTGAAGCCAGTACCGCAAGGAGACCAACACCCATGGCCGACTCCAGTTTCGACATCGTCTCGAAGGTCGAGTGGCAGGAGGTCGACAACGCGATCAACCAGACCTCCCGCGAGATCTCCACCCGCTTCGACTTCAAGAACGTCGGCGCCGAGATCAAGCGGTCGGGCGAGAAGATCGAGATGAAGGCCAACGGCGAGGAGCGCGTCAAGGCGATCCTGGACGTCCTGAAGGACAAGTTCATCAAGCGCGGTCTGTCGCTGAAGGCGATGGACGCGGGTGAGCCGCAGCTGTCCGGCAAGGAGTACAAGATCTCCGTGGACATCAAGGAAGGCATCACGCAGGACGACGCCAAGAAGGTCGCGAAGATCATCCGCGACGAGGGCCCCAAGGGCGTCAAGGCCCAGGTCCAGGGCGACGAACTGCGCGTCAGCTCCAAGTCGCGGGACGACCTGCAGACGGTCCAGGCCCTCCTCAAGGGCAAGGACCTGGAGTTCGCGATCCAGTTCGTGAACTACCGCTAGCAGACCGCGCGCGACCTGCGCGAACGCCTGCACTCCGGCCCAGGAGGGCCGCCGGGGACCACTACCCCACGCACACCGCAGGGGCACACCACCGAGAGACGACTCGGCGGTGTGCCCCTGTGGCGTGTCCGGCCGGGGCCGGGGCCGGCGGTCAGCCGGCCGTCAGTCGGCCGTCAGTCGGCCGTCAGCCGGTGGTGCGGAGCGCGGTCGCACCTGCGGCAACGGCCGCCGCGAGCGCGTCGGCGGTGAGGGCGGCAGCCGCCCCGCGCACCGCTTCCCGGTCCGTTCCGGCCTTGGCGTCCGCCGCGGTGCCGGGTGCCGGCCGGACGGCCGGGCGGTTGGCCGGTCGGGTGGCCGCATCGGTCAGGGCGGTGACGTCGGCCTGGACCTTCTTCATCAGGTCGGCCGGCTTGCCGGCCGCCGGGGCCGGCAGGACCTGGACGGTCTGCCCGGTCACGGCCGCCGGGGAGGGCACCGGGACCGGCAGGTCGACCGGCGGCGCCGGGGTCGTCGGCAGGGGCGGCACCGCAGGCAGCGAGCCGAGCAGGCCGGTGATGGCGCTGGTCAGCTCGTCGACCTTCTTCTGCAGTGCGGCCGGGTCGAGCAGGTCGGTGGCCGAGGTGGCCAGCGAGAGGATGCTGTTGACCAGGTTCAGGAGGTCGCCGATCGCGCCGAGCGCGTCCCGGGTGGTGGCTGCCGGGTCGGATGCCGGGAGCGCCGCGGGGAGCGGGGCGGGGACAGCGGCGGGGAGCGGGGCGGTCGCCGGGGCGACGGCGGCGGTACGAGGGGCGGTCGCGGTGGGGGCGTCGGCCCCGTACGCGAGGTCGACGGTCGCCGGGGCGACTGCGGTGAGGCCCACCGCCGCAGTCAGTACGGCGGCCGTCCAGGAGGCACGCATGGGAGAGCTGTTTCCTTTCCGTGGGGTTCAGGCATTCGCCTGAAGCACACGTTGGGACACCTCTCCGGGACCGGCCACCGTTTGTCGGCCGAACGGTGCGTGACGCTTCGTAGGCGCAGCGCGCCGCGCCTACGCCGGCCGACACCGGGTCCGACAGCAGGCCCGACAGCGGGCCCGACACCCGGTCCGACGGCAGGTCCGGTCAGCCGCCGGCGGCGGCGATCCAGTCCTCGATGTCCCGGCGGCGGCCGAGGCCGACCGTCTCGAACTCGTCCCGCCCCGGGTCGCGGCGGGCGCCGAGTCGGCGCAGTGCCTGGGAGATCGGGGTGCCGTCGTCGGGGTCGGGGCCGTCCTCGGCGAGGTGCAGCGGGCCCAGGGTCAGCCGGCCGTCCACCCAGACCGCCGCGCTCTGGCTGCCTTCGCCGCCGAAGTAGGCGGCCTCCAGGTAGGCGATCGGGGCCGACTGGGACCAGGCCTCCAGGCGGCGGACCAGGCCGCCGGGGAAGTAGCTGAAGCCCGGCTGCCCGGCTGCGGCGGGCTGGTGCAGGGCTGCGTGCAGTCGGTCCGTCATCGGGATCAGCGCCAGTCCTTGCTCCAGTCGCACGACCCGCGCGACCGGGACCTCCGCCGCCACCACGTTGAGCAGTTCGGCGGTGGCCGCCAGCGCGTTGAGTTCGTATGACATCTCATCATTCTCCGCATCGGGCGCGCCCGGGTCAGCAGATTAATCGAACTGGTTAGCCATCAGAGTGCGCGGGCGGCGCCCCGCCGAAACGCACGCCGGTGGCGGGCGCAGTGGCGCGCCGAATGGCGCGCCCGAGTGGGTGCCCGAGTGGGGTGCCCAGGGGCCCGGGCGGGTCCGAGCCGGATCCGGGCGCTTCGGGGCGCTCCCGGGCCTCGCGGGACACGGCGCGGGGCGATGCGGCAGAGTGGGGCGGATGACGAGGACCGCGCACCGCCCCACCCCCGAGGAGTTGGCCGCCGCCCAGGACGCCACCATCCCGGACGTGGCCGCGCCCGGGCTGCGGGTGCTGTTCTGCGGCATCAACCCGGGCCTGTGGTCCGGCGCGACCGGTCGGCACTTCGCCCGGCCGGGCAACCGGTTCTGGCCCGCACTGCACCTGTCCGGCTTCACACCCCGGCGCTTCGGGCCGGACGAGCAGCAGGAGTTGATCGCGCTCGGCCTCGGCATCACCAACGTGGTCGCCCGGACGACCGCCAAGGCGGCCGAGCTGACGCCCGAGGAGTACCGGGAGGGCGGCGCGGCGCTGGTCGAGCGGGTGGAGCGGTTGCGGCCGCGGGCACTGGCGGTGCTCGGGGTGGGCGCGTACCGCACTGCCTTCGGACGGCCGAAGGCGGCGGTCGGCCCGCAGGAGCACACCATCGGCGAGACCCGCGTCTGGGTGCTGCCCAACCCCAGCGGGCTGAACGCGCACTACTCGCTGAACGCCATCGCGGACGAGTTCCGGGCCCTGCGCACGGCGGTCTCCGACGAGCCGCCGCCCGGGTCCGCCGACGCCTGACGCCCGGCCCCGACGGCGTCGGAGACCGCGGGGCGGCACAGTGCCGGCGGGTCAGCCGCCGGCCGGGCCCGGGGCCCCGCCCAAGGCCTCTCCCGAGGCCTCTCCAGAGGCCCCGCCGAAGCCCTCGTCCGCCGTTCCGGGCTCGACCGCCAGCGGAGTGCCCGAGGTGAGCCTGACCAGTTCCTCGTACGTCATCGGCACCACGGTGTGCGGCGTGCCCGCCGCGGCCCAGAGCTTCGGGAACCCGGCCAGCGCGGTGTCCACCACGGTCCGCAGCGGCGCCGGGTGCCCGGTCGGCGCGACCCCGCCGATCGCCTGGCCGGTGGCTTCCCGGACCTGACGGGCGGTGGCCCGCACGACCGGGCCGCCGCCCAACTGCCCGGCCAGGAAGCCGGTGTCCACCTGGTGGCCGCCGCTGGTCATCACCAGCAGCGGCGCGCCGTCGTGGACGAAGACCAGGCTGTTGGCGATGGACGCGACCGGGCAGCCCAGCACGGCGGCCGCCTCGGCGGCGGTCCGGGCCGAGTCGGGCAGTTCCCGGATCGCGGGGGCGATCCCGGCGGCGGCCAGCGCTTCGGCGACGGCGCGGGATCGGGGTGGCAGGTCAGCGGTCACGGATCGGCTCCCGGGAGGGGTCGCAGGGACGGTGGGCCAACGGACCGCATGCTCGCAGAGCCGACGCCCGCCCCGCACCGCGGTTCCGGCCCACCGCCCCGCGGTTCCGGCCCACCGCCACCGGCCCGACCGCCCGACCGGCCGGCCGGCCGTCAGACCAGCCGCCCGCCGCCGTCCACGTGCAGCACCGTGCCGGTGACGTACGGGTTGCCCATCGCGAACAGCACCGCCTGCACCAGGTCGTCCACCGAGCCGACCCGGCGGGCCGGGTTGCGCTCGGCGACGCCGCGCAGGAAGGCCTCCTTCTCGGCGCCCAGCCCGTCCCAGCTGCCGGTGTCGACGATGCCCGGCGAGACCGCGTTGACCCGGACCGGCGCGATCTCCACGGCGAGCGCCTGCACCAGGAAGGCGAGCGCGCCGTTGGTGGTGGCCATCACGGTACGGGCGGGGGCCGGGCGCCAGGCGGCGACGCCGGAGAAGAAGGTGAACGAGCCGCCAGCCGCCGTCCGCCCCGCCAGGTGCTTGGCGAGCAACAGTGGGCCGATCACCTTGGCGTCGAACGCGCGCCGGACGTCGTCCGCCGCCAGAGCGGCCAGCGGGCCGTTGGCGGGCATCGCAGCCGTGGAGACCAGGTGGTCGAAGCCGCCGACCGCGGTGGCCAGGGCGACGATCGACGCCTCGTCGGCGAGGTCCACCGGGACCACCTCGGCCCGGCCGGCCAGCTCACCGGCGGTCCACTCCAGCTTCCGCGGGTCGGGGCCGGCGAGGACCAGGTCGGCGCCGGCCGCCGAGGCGGTGATCGCCAGCCGGCGGCCGGTGTGCGCGCCGGCGCCGATCACGACGACCCGGCGGCCGGCGAGCGGGAGCGCGGCGGCCGCCGGAGCAGGGGAGGCGGCGGTCGGGGCGACGGGGGTGGTGCGGGGCTCGGACATGGCGGAGGGACTCCTCGGACGGCGGGCGGTACCCGGCGGAACGGTCACCTCGACCCTCCGCCGACCAGGGCCCATACGTCCAAGGCACATTCCCTCCGCCAACCATAAAATCTTTGCATGGCTACTCTCCGGCAGCTCGAATACCTGGTCACCGTGGTCGACACCGGCTCCTTCACCAAGGCCGCCGAGCTGCTGCACGTCACCCAGCCCGCCCTCTCGCACCAGATCCGGGCCCTCGAACGCAGCGTCGGCGGCGCCCTGCTGGAGCGCCTGCCGCGCTCGGTGGGACTCACCCCGACCGGGCGCGCGGTCCTGCCGCACGCCCGCGCCGCCCTGCTCGACGCCGAACGGCTGCGGTCGGCCGCCCGCCGGGTCGCCGGGCTGGACCAGGGCGAACTCGAACTCGCCACCGTGTACTCGGTCAGCCTCGGCCCGCTCCCCGCGGTGCTGCGCAGTTGGCGGCAGCACCACCCGGGGGTGCGGATCCGCCTGCGCGAGTACCCGCACGCCGACCGGCTGCAGGCCGCGATGGCGGCCGGGCAGGGTGATCTGGCGGTCGGCCCGGCGCCGACGGACTGGGACGGGCCGGTGCGGGACCTCGGGGTCGAGGAGTTCGTGGTGGTGCTGCCACCGGGCGAGGGGACCGCCGCGCCGACCGTGCCGCTCGGCGAGCTGTCCGAGCGGGACTGGGTGCACTACGCACCCGGCAACGGGCTCGCCGAGGTGCTGGATCAGGCCTGTGCGGCCGCCGGGTTCCGGCCCCGGGTCGCGGTCCGGACCGAGCAGACCGCCGCCGCCCCGCTGCTCGCTGCCGCCGGGCTCGGGGCCGCCCTGGTCCCGGCCAACGTCCTCCCGCCGGACTTCGACGGCCTGGTGCTCCGCCCCGAGCCCCCGGTACGGCGGACCCTGACCGCCTACACCCGGACCAGGCCCGACCGGCTCACCACGGCCTTCGCCGAACTGCTCGCCCGGGAGATCCGGGTCCTGCCCGCCGGCCGGTACCTGTCGGAGCAGCCGGCGGAGCAGCCGGCGGACCGGCCGTAGAAGCCGTGGAACCGGCACTCGGACCGGCACTCGGACCGGTGCTCTGACCCGGCCGTCGGACCGGCCGTCGGACCGGCCGTGGGGCGCGTCCGCGGGCGCCCCACAGGCCGTCAGGCCGTCCTGGTGCGGCGTGCCCGGGCCAGGATCCGCAGCGGGGCCAGCAGCCCGTAGCCGACGTCCTTGCGCAGCGCGCCGGCCCCGGCCCGTTCGACGGCCGTCAGCTGGTGCGCCATCAGCTCCGTCATCATCCGGCCGACCGCCCGCAGACCCGGATCGGCCAGCTGGACCACGTCGGCGGCCGCCGTCAGGGCCGCCCGGGCGCGTCCGCACTGGTCGGCGAGGAGCGCGCGGACCGCCGGGCCGTCCTGGCCCCGTTCCAGCTCGGCACGGGTCACGCCGTGCTCGGCGAGGCGCTCGCGCGGGATGCACAGCCGGCCGGCGGCGAGGTCCCCGGCCAGGTCGGCGAGGAAGTCCACCCGCTGTGCGGCGGCGACGAACCGCCGCCACCCGGCGGCGGCCTCCGGGTCGGGTCCGCCCCGGTACTGGAGGCCGGTGAAGACCACCACGCCCGGCCAGGCGTAGGCGTCCAGGTAGGCCTCGAAGTCCTGTTCGGTGCCGAAGCCGGTGAAGTCGGCCTCGGCGGTGGCCGCACCCGCGAGGAAGTCCGACACCCAGTGCGCCGGCAGCCCACGGACCGTCACCGCGTGGGCGTACGCCCGCAGCACCGGGTCGCCGCTGCGCCCGGAGTCCAGTGCCTCCTCGACCCGGGCGGTCAACGCCCGCAGGCCCTCGGCCCGCTGCTCGGGTGTGCCGGTCTCGGCGGTGTCGTCCACCAGGTTCATGAACGCCAGGCCGGCCGCCAGGTACGGGACCAGCGGCGGCGCGGCCAGCAGCCGCAGCGCGAGGTACGGGGCCTGCTCGCGGCGCAGGACCCGCCGGGCGGCGGCCGTGTAGTCCGCGCGCAGCCCGGCGCCGTTGATGTCGGCGGCGGTCGGGGTGGTGCGCCAGCTGGGCAAGGTGGTGGGTCTCCTCGGGTCGGGGCGGACCTCGACGGAGGGCGCCCGTTCGGACGCCGCCCACGGTACCGATCCCGGCCGGGGTGCCCCGGGCCGCCTACACCGCCTCGGTCACCAGCCGGCGAACCGCTGGTCCGAGGGGACGATCTCGCGGCCGAGCGGCATCAACGAGATCGGGATCATCTTCAGGTTCGCCCAGCCGAACGGGATCCCGATGATCGACAGGAACAGCGGGATGCTGGTCGCGACGTGCGCCAGCGCCAGCCACCAGCCCGCGAACACCAGCCAGATCACGTTCCCGACGCACGACGCCGCGCCCGCGTCGGCCCGCACCACGGTCGAGCGCCCGAACGGCCACAGGACGTACCCGGCGATGCGGAAGCTGGCAATTCCGAATGGAATCGTGATGATCAGGATGAAGCAGATGATCCCTGCGACTGCGTACGCGATGGCCATCCAGATGCCGCAGAAAACCAGCCACAGGACGTTGAGAACGGTCTCCAGCACCTTCATGGTCCAAGCCTCCCACGGGCGCGGCCTCATGGCACGGCGTCGTCGTCACGCCTTCCCGGGCTGCCGCCTTCCCGGGGTTCCGCCTCCGCGGGCTTTCGCGTCCCGGGCGCTGGCGGCGGCCCGGCCGAGCAGGACGGCGCGCTCGCGGGCGTTGCGGGTGAGGCCGGCCGCCCGTTCGAACTCCGCGGCGGCCTCGGCGGCCCGGCCGAGCCGGGCCAGCAGGTCGCCGCGGACCGTGGGCAGCAGGTGGTAGGAGGTCAGCGAGGGCTCGTCCAGCAGCCGGTCGGCCAGGTCCAGGCCGGCCGCGGGGCCGAAGGCCATCCCCAGCGCCACCGCCCGGTTGAGTTCCACCACCGGCGAGGGGGCCCGCTCGGCGAGCGCGGTGTACAGCGCGGCGATCCGCACCCAGTCGGTGTCCCCGGCGGCCTTGGCGCGGGCGTGACAGGCGGCGATGGCCGCCTGCAGGGTGTACGGGCCGGGCGGGCTCGCCAGCCCCCAGGCCCGGTCCAGCGCGGCCAGGCCGCGGTGGACCAGCAACTGGTCCCAGCGCCCGCGGTCCTGGTCGAGCAGCAGGACGGGTTCACCGCCGGGCCCGGTCCTGGCGGCCGACCGGGAGGCCTGCAGTTCCATCAGCGCGACCAGGCCGTGCACCTCGGCCTCCTCGGCCATCAGCCCGGCCAGGACCCGGCCGAGCCGCATCGCCTCCTCGCACAGGGCGGGCCGCATCCAGTCGTCCCCGGCGGTGGCCGCGTACCCCTCGTTGAAGATCAGGTAGATCACCTCCAGCACCGGGCCGAGCCGGGCGGTCAGCTCGTGGCCCTCCGGCACCTCGTACGGCACGCCCGCCCCGGCCAGGGTCCGTTTGGCCCGGACGATGCGCTGGGCGACGGTGGCCTCGGAGGTGAGGAAGGCGCGGGCGATCTCGTCCGTCCGCAGGCCGCCGAGCACCCGGAGGGTTAGCGCGGCGCGGGCCTCGGCGGAGAGCACCGGGTGGCAGGCGGTGAAGACCAGCCGCAGCAGGTCGTCCTGGACGTCCTCGCCGAGGGGTCCGGCCAGCTCCTCGGGGCCGGGGTGGGGCTCGTCGCCGAGTTCCCGGCCGAGCTGGGCGAGCTTGCGGGCGTACCGCTGCTCGCGGCGGATCAGGTCGATCGCGCGGTGTCGGGCGGTGGCCATGAGCCAGGCGCCCGGGTTGGCCGGCACGCCGGTCCGCGGCCACTGTTCGAGGGCGGCGACCAGGGCGTCCTGGGCCAGCTCCTCGGCGGCGGAGAAGTCGCCGACCAGCCGGGCCAGGACGGCGGTGATCCGGGCCGACTCGATCCGCCAGACCGCGTCGACCGCCCGGTCGACCGCCCGGTCGGCGGCCCGCCGGGCCCCGGGTGGCGGGGCGTCAGGTGCGGGCGCGCCGGGCACCGGGCCGTCCGCGGTGTCAGAGGCGGGGGTGCCGGTTGCAGTGCTGCCAGGCGCAGGGCTGCCGGGTGCAGGGCTGCCAGGCGCAGGGGCGTCCGGTACGGGGGCGTCCGGTGCAGGGGTGTCCGAGGCCGTCACAGCCCTCCATCAGAGCAGCTTCCGGCCCCGGACGCCCGTGGAACCGCGGGTCAGGCCTGGATCGGCCGCTGGTTGGCGTCCCGCCAGGCCTGCTCCTTGTCCAGGGCCTCCTGGGAGACTGCGTCCGCCGGGAAGTCCTCGGCCTCGAAGACCCGGCGGATCTCCAGCGTCTCACCGCCCGGGAAGGGCGCCCGGGAGGCCCACTCGACGGCCTCCTCCAGCGAGCTGACGTCGATCAGCCAGAAGCCGGCCAGCAGTTCCTTGGTCTCGGCGAACGGCCCGTCGGTGACGGTGGGCTTGCCCCCGTCGGTGTAGGTCAGCCGGACGCCCTTGGCGCTGGAGTGCAGGCCCTCGGCGGCGAGCAGCACCCCCGCCCTGATCAGCTCGTCGTTGAAGCGGCCCATCTCGGCGATGGCCTCGGAGCTCGGCAGTACGCCGGCCTCGGAGTCGGCGTTGGCCTTGACCAGCATCATGAATCGCATCGTCTTCTCCGTCCTTCGGCGGGCGTCGGGCCCGCTCGGGTGCCTTCACCCCGTACGTCGAACGGGCGGACGCCGGATCGACGGGGCCGGGCGACTTTCTCGCTACTTCTTCTCCGGGGCCGGCTCGCCGGTGTTGGTCAGCCGGTCGTACTCCGCGACATCGGGGTGGTGCAGGTCGAAGGCGGGCGATTCGGAGCGGATCCGCGGCAGGGTGACGAAGTTGTGCCGGGGCGGCGGGCAGGAGGTCGCCCACTCCAGCGAGCGGCCGTAGCCCCACGGGTCGTCCACGGTGACCTTGGCGGCGTGCCGCTGGGTGAGCAGGACGTTGTAGAGGAACGGCAGGGTGGACAGGCCCAGCAGGAAGGAGCCGATGGTGGAGACGGTGTTCAGGGTGGTGAAGCCGTCCGAGGCGAGGTAGTCCGCGTAGCGGCGGGGCATGCCCTCGGCGCCGAGCCAGTGCTGGACCAGGAAGGTGGTGTGGAAGCCGACGAAGAGCGTCCAGAAGTGGATGATCCCGAGGCGTTCGTTCAGCATCTTCCCGGTCATCTTCGGCCACCAGAAGTAGAAGCCGGCGAACATCGCGAAGACCACGGTGCCGAAGACCACGTAGTGGAAGTGGGCGACCACGAAGTAGCTGTCCGAGACGTGGAAGTCGATCGGCGGGGACGCCAGCAGCACCCCGGTGAGGCCGCCGAACAGGAAGGTGACCAGGAAGCCGATGGTCCAGAGCATCGGGGTCTCGAAGCTGAGCGAGCCGCGCCACATGGTGCCGATCCAGTTGAAGAACTTCACCCCGGTCGGGACCGCGATCAGCAGGGTCATGAAGGAGAAGAACGGCAGCAGGACCTGGCCGGTGACGAACATGTGGTGCGCCCAGACGGTGACCGACAGGCCGGTGATCGCGATGGTGGCGGCGATCAGGCCGGTGTAGCCGAAGGTCGGTTTGCGGCTGAAGACCGGGATGATCTCGGTGACGATGCCGAAGAACGGCAGCGCGATGATGTACACCTCGGGGTGGCCGAAGAACCAGAACAGGTGCTGCCAGAGCATCACCCCGCCGTTGGCCGGGTCGAAGACGAGGGCGCCGAACTTGCGGTCGGCCTCCAGCACCAGCAGGGCGGCGGCCAGCACCGGGAAGGCGAACAGCACCAGGATGCTGGTGAAGAGGATGTTCCAGACGAAGATCGACATCCGGAACATCGTCATGCCGGGGGCGCGCAGGCAGACGATGGTGGTGATGAAGTTGACCGAGCCGAGGATGGTGCCGAAGCCGGAGAACGCCAGCCCCATGATCCACATGTCGCCGCCGACACCCGGGCTGTGCTGGACCCCGGACAGCGGCACGTAGGCGAACCAGCCGAAGTCCGCGGCGCCGTCCGGGGTGAGGAAGCCGCCCACCGCGATCAGCGAGCCGAACAGGTAGAACCAGTACGCCAGCGCGTTCAGCCGGGGGAAGGCCACGTCCGGCGCGCCGATCTGCAGCGGCATGAACCAGTTGGCGAAGCCGGCGAACAGCGGGGTGGCGAACATCAGCAGCATGATCGTGCCGTGCATGGTGAACGCCTGGTTGAACTGCTCGTTCGACAGGATCTGCGTCCCCGGGCGGGCCAGCTCGGCCCGCATCACCAGCGCCAGCACCCCGCCGACCAGGAAGAAGCCGAACGAGGTGGCCATGTACAGGGTGCCGATCTGCTTGTGATCGGTGGTGGTCAGCCATCCCACCAGGGCCCGGCCCCGCCGCCTGCGGCGCGCCGTGAGCCCGGGCCGCCGGGGTGGGCGGGGCGGGGCCGACAGGTCGTCCTGGGGCAGCATCGTCACGGCGGGGCACCTTCCGAGGGCGGGTGCACCTAGCACTACCAGCCCCGCCCCGGCCGGGACCGAGCCACGCCGGGGGCGTCCCCCGGACAGGCTCCGGGCCCGGGGCCGGCGGACTACCGCCCGGCCAGCTGCTCCAGCCGGGCGATCCGCTCGCGCATCGGCGGGTGGGTGGAGAACAGCCGGGCCCCGAACTCGCCGGGGCGGAACGGGTTGGCGATCATCATGTGACTGGCCGTCTGCAGCTGCGGCTCGGGCGGCAGCGGCAGCCGCTGGGTGCCGGCGTCGAGCTTGCGCAGGGCGCTCGCCAGGGCCAGCGGGTCACCGGTGATCCGGGCGCCGTCGGCGTCGGCCTGGTACTCCCGGGAGCGGCTGACGGCCATCTGGATCAGCCCCGCGGCCAGCGGCCCGAGGATCGCGATCAGCAGCATCCCGATCAGTCCGGGCCCGTCGTCGTCCTCGCTGCGGCCGACCGGGATCAGCCAGGCGAAGTTCACCAGGAACATGATCACCGAGGCCAGCGCGCCGGCCACCGAGGAGATCAGGATGTCCCGGTTGTAGACGTGGCTCAGCTCGTGCCCGAGCACACCGCGCAGCTCCCGCTCGTCCAGCAGCTGCAGGATGCCGTCGGTGCAGCAGACCGCGGCGTTGCGCGGGTTGCGGCCGGTGGCGAAGGCGTTCGGCGCCGGGGTCGGCGAGATGTAGAGCCGCGGCATCGGCTGGCGGGCGGCCGTGGAGAGCTCGCGGACGATCCGGTACAGCTGCGGCGCCTCGATCTCGCTGACCGGCCGGGCCCGCATGGCCCGCAGCGCCAGCTTGTCGCTGTTCCAGTAGGCGTACGCGTTGGTGCCGATCGCGACCACCAGGGCCACCAGGAGGCCGGTGCGTCCGAAGAAGCTGCCGATCACCAGGATCAGCGCGGACAGGCCGCCCAGCAGTACGGCAGTCCTCAACCCGTTGTGCCCGCGGTGCACGGCAGACCCTCCATGTGGTGCGCGTGGGAAGCCGTCCGTCCCAGCCCTCTGCCCAGCTCAACGGCAGGGCGGGCCGGGTTCGTTCCCCGTGGGTCGGACGCTACCGGCCGCGGGCCGGGCGGGCAGGTCAGAACAGGCTGCCGGAGACCACCTGGAGCACCAGCTGCGGGGCGACGGACAGCACGGCCGCGCCGGCCGCCGTCAGCCCCAGGGTGGCGGCCAGCGGGGCCGGCACCCGGCGGGCCTCGGCGGCGCCCTCGGCGGGCGCGAACAGCCGGGCCGTCCACAGCAGGTAGTAGTACAGCGCGACCGCCACGTTGGCGGCCATCACCACGGCGAGCCAGCCGAGCCCGGCGTCGACGGCGGCCCGGAAGACCACCACCTTGCCGAACAGGCCGATCACGCCGGGCGGCAGGCCGGCCAGGCAGAGCAGGAAGAAGGCCAGCGCCAGTGCGCTCCAGCGGTGCCGGGCGAACAGCCCGCGGTGGTCGTCCACCCGGGTGCCGCCGGAGCGCTGGACCACCGCGACCACACCGAAGGCACCGAGGTTGACCAGGCCGTAGATCAGCGCGTACGCCACGGTGGCGCCGAGCGGGTCACCGGTCCCGGCGTACCCGGCGGCGGCCACCGGGACCAGCAGGTAGCCGGCCTGGCCGACCGAGGACCAGGCGAGCAGCCGGACCGCGCTGTGCCCGGTGTCGAAGCGCTGGCGCAGCGCCCCGACGTTGCCGACCGTCATGGTGAGCGCGGCCAGCACCGCGAGTGCCAGGCCCCAGGTGTGGCCGTACGGGCGGAAGCCCAGGGTGGCGACCAGGGCGAGGCCGGACAGGCCGGAGGCCTTGCCGACCACCGAGAGGTAGCCGGCCACCGGAAGCGGGGCGCCGGTGTAGGTGTCGGGCACCCAGAAGTGGAACGGGACGGCGGCGACCTTGAAGGCGAAGCCGACCAGGGTGAGCACGGCGCCGGCCTCGGCCAGCGGCCTGAGCTGTCCGGGGGCGTGGGCCAGGCCGTCGGCGACGGCGGTGAGGTGGACCGAACCGGTGGCGGCGTAGACGAAGCCGATGCCGAGCAGCATCACGGCGGTGGCGGTGACCGAGGAGAGGAAGAACTTCAGCGCGCTCTCCGCGCCGCGCCCGTCCCGGCGCAGGCCCACCAGCGCGAAGGCGGGCAGCGAGGCCACCTCCAGCGCGATGACCAGGGTCGCGAGGTCGCGGGCGGCGGGCAGCAGGGCGGCGCCGCTCGCGCTGGACAGCAGCAGGAACCAGTACTCGCCGCCGGGCAGCTTCTCCTCGTCCACGGTGTGCAGCGACAGCAGCGCGGCGAGCAGCGCGCCGCCGAGCGCGAGCAGCTGGAAGGCGAGCGCGAAGTGGTCGGCCACGTACGAGCAGCCGCCCCCGCCGGGCAGGCAGAAGGTGGTCCGGGCGGCGCCCCGGGTGAGCGGGAGCAGCGCGGCCAGGGCCAGCACCAGGGCGCCGACGGCGATCCGGCCGAGTGCCTTGCGGCTGCGGGCGGGCAGCAGCAGGTCAGCCAGCAGCACGGCCAGGCCGCCCAGCGCGGCGACCAGCGGCGGCGCGATGGCCACCCAGTCGACGGACTGGATCAGGCTGCCCGGGTCGGTGACGGCGAGTGTGCTCATGGCGGTCTGCCCCAGGAGGTGAGTGCCGGTCGGGTGGCTGAGCACGGGTCAGCCACCCCCGAGCAGGTGCTTGACGGCCGGGTCGGACAGGCTCAGCAGCAGCGCCGGCCACAGGCCCGCGACCAGGGTGAGCGCGGCCAGCGGCGTCCAGCTGACGGCCTCGTAGGACTTGAGGTCGGGCAGCTCGGTGACGGGCGCGGGCTGCTTCGGGTCGCCCATGCAGACCCGCTTGACCACGACCAGCAGGTAGCCGGCGGTCAGCAGGGTGCCGAGGCCGGCCAGCACCATGTAGGTGAGGAAGGCGGGCCGGGACAGTCCGGCGGCCGGGTCGAAGGCGCCGTACATGGCGAGCAGCTCGCCCCAGAAGCCGGCCAGGCCGGGCAGGCCGAGGCTGGCGACGGCGGCGAAGGCGAGCAGGGCGCCGATCCTGGGCGCCCGTCCGTACAGGGCGGCGCCGGTGGCGCCGGAGAGGGTGTCCAGGTCGGCGGTGCCGTAGCGGTCCTTGACGGCGCCGACCAGGAAGAACAGCAGGCCGGTGATCAGGCCGTGGCCGATGTTGGCGAACAGCGCGCCGTTGACGCCGGACTGGGTGAGCGAGGCGATGCCCAGCAGCACGAAGCCCATGTGGCCGACCGAGGAGTAGGCGATCAGGCGCTTGAGGTCGCCCTTGGCGCCGGGGCGGGCCAGCGCCAGGCAGGCCAGCGAACCGTAGACGATGCCGACGGCGGCGAACGCGCCCAGGTACGGGGCGAAGGTGGCGGTGCCCTGCGGCACGATCGGCAGCAGGATCCGGACCAGGCCGTAGGTGCCCATCTTCAGCAGCACGCCGGCCAGCAGCACCGAGCCGACGGTGGGGGCGGCGGTGTGCGCGTCCGGGAGCCAGCTGTGCAGCGGCCAGGCGGGCGCCTTGACGGCGAGGCCGAGCAGGATGGCGAGGGCGGCGATCACCTGGGTGGTGTGGGTGAGGCCGCTGCCGTGGGCGTCGGCGAGCCGGGTCATGTCGAAGGTGCCGGCGTTGACGCCGATCAGCAGGAAGCCGAGCAGCATCACGGCCGAGCCGAGCAGGGTGTACAGGATGAAGCGGTTGGCCGAGGGCACCTTGCGGCCGCTGCCCCAGCGGGCGATCAGGAAGTACATCGGGATCAGCACGATCTCGAAGGCCAGGAAGAACAGCACCAGGTCGAGCACGGCGAAGGTGGCCAGCATGCCGGTCTCCAGCAGGAGCAGCAGGCCGGTGAAGGCGCGGGCGCCGGGGATGCCGTCGCCGCTGGGCAGGCGCTTGGTGGAGTAGACCGCGCAGAGCAGGGTGAGCAGCGCGGTCAGCACGATCAGCGGCAGCGAGATGCCGTCGACGCCGAGGTGGAACCGCACGCCGATGGCGGGGATCCAGTCGGTGTCGGTGACGGCCTGCATCCGGGCCGGGCGGTCGTGGTCGAAGCCGGCCGCCAGTGCGACGGTGAGCGCCAGCACCGCGCCGGTGACGCCGACGCCGAACCACAGCGCGCGCCGGCCGTCGGCCGCCGGGTCGGGGCCGAACGGGACCAGGGTGGCGGCGGCGCCGAGCAGCGGCAGCAGCAGGAGGGCGATGAGGACCGCGTTCATCGGGTGCTCCGGTTTCGTGCCGCGGACTGACGGGGGATCGGGCGGGAGGTCATGAGCCGACCGCCACCAGGACGGCGAGCAGCACGGCGCCCGCCAGCAGGGCGCTGAGGTAGGTCTGGGCGTTGCCGGTCTGGGTCCGCCGGACCAGCCACCCGAGCAGGTTGGCGCCGGTGCCCGCGCCCCGGACGTAGGTCTCGATGACCTCGCGGTCCAGGAAGCGGACCAGCCGGGCGGCGGCCGCGGTCGGGCGGACGAACACCGCGCTGTACAGCCGGTCGACGCCGAAGCCCTGCTGCGCGGGCCCGTACAGCGGGCCGAGCAGGAGACGGCCGGGATCGGCGGGCAGCTGCTCGATCGCGGGCGGGCCGGCCTTCTCGGGCACCCGGTCGGCGGCGGCCGGGGCGGGGCGGCGGGCGGCGGCGGTGCGCCAGGCGGCGTACGCGATCAGGATGCCGGCCAGCGCCAGCCCGGTGGCGATCACGGCGGTGGTGGTGGAGGGCCGCAGCGAGCCGCCGTCGAGCAGGGCGGGCAGCCAGTCGCCGCGCAGGCCGGCCAGGCCGAAGCCCATGGTGGGCACCGCCAGCACCCACAGCGGCCAGCGCATCGCGGGCGGCTCGTCCCGGGTGGGGTCGGCCTCGTCCGGTTCGGGCGAGTACGGCGCGCCCGGTTCGGGGGTGACCGGCGCGGGGCCCTCGGCGGCGCGGCCGTGGAAGGCGACCAGCCACATCCGGGTGGCGTAGGCGGCGGTGAGCAGTGCGGTGAGGGCGGCGCAGACCAGGACGGTCCAGCCGGCCGCCGCGGGCACCGCGGAGGCCGGGCCGAGGCCGTTGGTGAGGGCGTCGCCGTCGGCGGCGTGCTCGGCGGCGGTGAAGACCGCCTCCTTGCTGAAGAAGCCGGAGAACGGCGGCAGGCCGACCAGGGCGACCAGGGCGATGCCCATCGTCCAGTAGGCGTCGGGGACGCGGTGGCGCAGGCCCGGGATCCGGGACATCGCGGTGACCGAGTTGGTGTGCGCGGCGTGGATCACCACGCCGGCGGCCAGGAACAGCAGCGCCTTGAACGCGCCGTGGCTGACCAGGTGGAACACGGCCGCCTCGCGGTCGCCGCAGGCCAGCGCGCCGGCCATGTAGCCGAGCTGGCCGACGGTGGAGTAGGCGAGCACCCGTTTGAGGTCGTCCTGGGCGAGCGCGCACAGCGCCGAGCCGACCATGGTGACGGCGGCCATCACGGCCAGCACCATCAGGGCGGCGCCGGAGAGCAGGAAGACCGGCAGCAGCCGGGCGACCAGGTAGATGCCGGCGGCGACCATGGTGGCGGCGTGGATCAGCGCGGAGACCGGGGTCGGGCCGGCCATCGCGTCGGGGAGCCAGGTGTGCAGCGGGAACTGGGCGCTCTTGCCGGCCACGCCGGCCAGCAGCAGCAGCGCGGTCAGGGTGGGGTGGCCGAGCCGGCCCTCGCCGGCGGCGGCGAGCACGCCGTCGATCCGGAAGGTCCCGGCGTCGGCGCCGAGCAGGAAGATGCCGAACAGGAACGGCACGTCGCCGAGCTTGGTGACCAGGAAGGCCTTCAGCGAGGCCGAGCGGGCGTCGGCGCTCTCCCAGTGGTGGCCGATCAGGAAGTACGAGCAGATGCCCATCACCTCCCAGCCGACCAGCAGGATGATCAGGTCGCCGGAGTAGACGACCAGGAACATCGCCGCGGTGAACAGCGAGACCAGCGCCGCGTACGAGGGGTAGCGCGGATCTTCCTTGAGGTACGCGGTCGAGTAGACCTGGACGCAGGTGGCGACCAGGCCGACCAGCACCGAGATCAGCGAGCTGTAGCCGTCCAGGTGAACGGAGAGGAAGATGCCGGGGCCGCCGGTCGGGGCGAGCCGGGTCGAGGCGTCGAGCGTCCCGTCGGTGCCGAGCTGGACGGCGACCACCAGGGCGAGCACCGCGGAGACGGCGACCGGCAGGATCGCCAGCGGCCGGGCGAAGCCGGGGGCGCGGCGGCCGGTGGCCAGGATGGCGGCCGCGCCGAGGGCGGGCAGCACGGGGACGAGGACGGGCAGCGCGAGGTTCATGCGGCCTGGCCCTTCAGCTCGGCTTCGGCGGGCTCCGGCTCGGCCTCGGCCGGGTCGCCGAGGGCGGTGATCCGGTCGACGTCGGCGGTCCGCCGGGTGCGGAAGACCAGCAGCACGATCGCCAGGCCCAGGCCGATCTCGGCGGCGGCGATGGTGATGGTGAACAGGGTGAGCGCCTGGCCGGCGTGCAGGGTGTCGCGCAGCCAGACGTCGAAGGCGACCAGGTCGAGGTTGACGGCGTTGAGCATCAGCTCGACCGACATCAGCACCAGGACGACGTTGCGCCGGGCGAGCACGCCGTAGACGCCGACGCTGAACAGCAGCGCGGCGAGGACGACGGGGTAGGCGAGATGCATCGGTGGTCAGCGCTCCCGGGTGGCGGCGGTGGTGGCGGGGCGGCCCACGGCCTTGCCGGCCCGCAGCTTCCCGGCCCGGGGTCGGGGCACCCGGCCGTTGCCGGTGCGCGACAGCCCGATGGCGCCGACCAGCGCGGCCAGCAGCAGCACCGACAGCGCCTCGAACGGCAGCACCCAGTACCGGAACAGGCTCTCGCCGGTGACCCGGGTGGAGCCGCCGCCCGCGCCGAGGTCGACCCAGGTGGACCGGAAGGCGTCGGTGACCAGGGTCACCAGGGTGGCGGCGGCGGCCAGCGCGACGCCGAGCGCGACCCAGCGGTTGCCCGAGTCTGCGTCGGGCGAGCGCCCGATCGGTGCCTTGGTCAGCATCAGGCCGAACAGCACCAGCACCACGACCGAGCCGAGGTAGATCAGCACCTGCACCCAGGCGATGAACTCCGCCGTCAGCAGCAGGAACTCGATCGCCAGCCCGCCGAGCGCGACCACCAGCCACAGCGCGGCGTGCACCAACTGCCGGGTGGTCACCGAGACCACTGCGGAGCCCAGGACGGCGAGGCCGACCAGGACGAAGACGATCTCCGCGCCGGTGGGCGACAGGAAGGAGCGGGCGGCCGGCTCCAGCGACCCGGCCGCGGCGAGCAGACGGCCCGTCACTGCTGATCACCCTTCTCGGCCTCGGCGGCGGCCGCGGCGGCCTCCTGCGCGGCGGCCAGCTTGTCGGCGGCCTTGCGGGCCATGCCGATCTCCTTGGGTTCCTCGGCCGCCGGGTCGAGCGCGGGCGGCGCCGGGACGGTCCACATCCACTCGCGCAGCCGGTCGCGCTCGTGGGTGAGTTCCAGGATGTCGGTCTCCGCGTACTCGAACTCCGGCGACCAGAACAGCGCGTCGAAGGGGCAGACCTCGATGCAGATCCCGCAGTACATGCAGAGCGAGAAGTCGATCGCGAACCGGTCCAGCACGTTGCGGGTGCGGGCCCGGGCGTTCGGGTCGGCGGCCGGCAGCGTCTCCTTGTGGGAGTCGATGTAGATGCACCAGTCGGGGCACTCCCGGGCGCAGAGCATGCAGACCGTGCAGTTCTCCTCCAGCAGCGCGATCACGCCGCGGGTGCGCGGCGGCAGTTCGGGCTGCACGTCGGGGTACTGCGCGGTGACGGTCTTCTTCGTCATCGTCCGCAGCGTCACGGCCAGGCCCTTGGCCAGACCGCTACCTGGAATCCGCATCAGGAGATCGCCACCTTGATGATGCCGGTGAGGGCCAGCTGGAGCAGCGCGAGCGGGATCAGCCCGGTCCACGCGAACTTCATCAGCTGGTCCTCGCGCAGCCGGGGGTAGGTGACCCGGAGCCAGATCACCACGAAGGCCAGCGCGAAGGTCTTGAGCAGGGTCCACAGCCAGCCCAGCGAGTCCGGGCCCGGGCCGTGCCAGCCCCCGAGGAAGAGCACCGCGGTGAGCGCGGAGACCACCAGGATGCCCGCGTACTCGGAGAGCAGGAACAGCGCGAAGCGCAGGCCGGTGTACTCGGTGTACGCGCCGAAGATGATCTCGGAGTCGGCCACCGGCATGTCGAACGGCGGACGCTGCAGCTCGGCCAGGCCCGCCGTGAAGAACACGAACGCACCGATCGCCTGCCACGGCAGCCACCACCAGTGGAACTCCTCGACGACGCCGGTCAGCGAGACCGTGCCCGCCGCCATCGCCACCGAGGCGGCGGCCAGCAGCATCGGCAGCTCGTACGACATCAGCTGGGCGGCCGTGCGCAGACCGCCGAGCAGCGAGAACTTGTTCGCCGAGGCCCAGCCGGCCATCAGCGAGCCGAGCACCCCGATGCCCATCACGGCCAGCACGAAGAACAGCCCGGCGTCCACGGCCTGGCCGACCAGCCCGTTCGGGCCGATCGGGATCACCAGCAGCACCACCAGGTACGGCAGCAGGGCGACCGCCGGGGCCAGCTGGAAGACCTTGCGGTCGGCGCCGGCCGGGACGATGTCCTCCTTCTGCGCGAACTTCACACCGTCGGCGACCAGCTGCGCCCAGCCGTGGAAACCGCCGGCGTACATCGGGCCGAGCCGGCCCTGCATGTGGGCCATCACCTTGTGCTCGCTCTGGCCGATCACCAGCGGGAGGGTCAGGAAGGCCACCAGGGTGCCGAGGCAGCGCAGCAGCGTGTCGATCCAGTTCACGCGCTGTCTCCGTCCTTCTCCGGCGTCTCGGTCGGGGGTGCTTCGGGGGCGTCCGGGGCCTCGGGGGCCTCCGGGGTGGCGGGGCGCTCCGGGGTGGCGGGCGCCTCGGGCTCCGGGGTGTCCGGCCCGTGGGCGGGGACCGGGGTGTGCCAGGGCGCGTCCGAGGACTGGGTGCGGGCGACCCGGGCGGGGCGCTCGGGGGCGGGCCCGGCGGGCTCGGCGGGCGCGGCCTCGGCGGGCGTGCTGTCGGCGGGCTCGGTGGGCGCCGACTCGGCGGGTGCGGCCTGGCTGGTGGAGCCCTCGGTCACGCTCCGGGTGCGGCGCGGCCGGTCGGCCCGGACCTCCGGCGCCCCGGCGGCTGGGGTCTCGGGGGCCGGGGTCTCGGGGGCCGGGGTCTCGGGGGCCTGGCTGACCGAGCCTTCGCCGACGCTGCGGGCCCGGCGCGGCCGGACCTCGCCCGCCGACGCGCCCTCGGCCCCCGCCGCCGCGGCGCGCGGGGTACGGGCCGCGCCGGCCGCGCGGGCGCCACGGGCCGGGCGCTCCGCAACCGGCGGCAGGGTGCCCTTGAGCGGCCCCCACTCGTTCGGGTCGGGGACGCCGGGCGGCTGCATCTTGCGGCGGGCCGGTCCGTCGCCCTCGGACTCGCCCGGCTCCTTGGCGCCCGGCCAGGCCTTGGCGACCCGGGCAGCGAGCACGAAGTCCTTGCGCAGCGGGTGGCCCTCGAAGCCGTCCGGCAGCAGCAGGGTGACCAGGTGCGGGTGCCCGGCGAAGTCGATGCCGAACATCTCGTTGGTCTCCCGCTCGTGCCAGCCGGCTCCGGCGTAGACCTCGACGGCGGTCGGCAGCACGGCCTTGTCCCGCGGGATCCGGGTGCGCAGCAGCAGGTGGCGGACGGTGCCCGCGCCGGGGGCGGCGAGGTGGGCGCAGACCGCGTAGCCGTCGGCCAGCTCGTCGACGGCGCTCAGCCAGTCGAAGTAGCTCAGGCCCAGGCGGTCGCGGGCGGCGGTGAGCGCCTCGATCCAGTGCTCGGCCGGGACGTCGACGGTGAGCAGCTGGTACGCCTCGGCGGCGGTGGCCCACTCGCCGATCTCGGCGGCGGTCTCCTCGGGGGTGCGGCTCATCGGTCCGCCTCCCCGGGGCCGGCCACCAGCGGGCGGCGCAGCGCGGAGACGGGCGCGGCGTAGCGCTCCGGCAGCGACTCGGCGGCGATCTTCTCCTGGAGCTTGAGGATGCCCTGGAGCAGCGCCTCGGGCCGGGGCGGGCAGCCGGGCACGTAGACGTCGACCGGGATGATCTGGTCGACGCCCTTGGTGACGGAGTAGGAGTCCCAGTAGGGGCCGCCGGAGTTGGAGCAGGCGCCGAAGGAGATCACGTACTTGGGCTCGGGCATCTGCTCGTACAGGCGCTTGACGGCCGGGGCCATCTTGTCCGTGACGGTGCCCGAGACGATCATCAGATCGGCCTGGCGGGGGCCCGGCGCGAACGGAATGACACCCATCCGGATGAAGTCGTGCTTGGCCATCGACGCCGCGATGAACTCGATCGCGCAGCAGGCGAGGCCGAAGTTGAAGCACCAGAGGCTGTAGCGGCGCCCCCAGTTGAGCACCACCTTGACCGGGTCCGGCGCGAGCCGGGCCAGCGGGCCGAGCCGGCGCTGCTCGACCGCGGCGCCGGGGCGCGCGGGGTCGGGCATCCCCAGCGGTACGGGCCCGCCGGAACCGTGCGAGTGGGTCACGTCCATTCCAGAACGCCCTTCTTCCAGGCGTAGAGCAGTCCGACCGCGAGGAAGGCGATGAAGACGAACATCTCCACCAGGGTGGCCGCGCCGTAGCCGGCGGCGGCGAACACCGTCGCCCACGGGAACAGGTAGATCGCGTCGACCGCGAAGATCACGTACAGGAACGCGTAGACGTAGTAGCGGACCTGGGTGTGCGCCCAGCCCTCGCCCACCGGGTCGACGCCGCACTCGTAGGTGAGCAGTTTCTCCGGCGAGTACACCGCCGGGCGCAGCAGGCGGTTGGCGGTGAACGCCACCGCGACGAACAGCACGCCGATGACCGCCAGCAGGCCTACCGCCGCATACGCGTCGAAGTAGCCGCTGCCCACGGCAGGGTCGGCAGCGACCAGCTGCCCCTCCATGCGTTCGCCTCCACATCGGGCCGCCCGGCCGGGCCCGGGGCCCGGCAGGATCACCGCTCTTCTTTACACACCCATAACCATCGCTACGGCGTGAGTCTAAGTGCACGGCCTCGCTGCTCCCGCACCTGCCCGGTCCTCAAGACGGCGACCGGGCACCCTACCCGCGGGTACGGGGTGGTGGGGTTATCCCCCGGGAGCGAACGGAGATCACCCCCATGGCCCCGGGGCCGCCGCTACCGGGATGCTGGGTGCCACCTGGTCGATCGAGAGGGTGGAAGTCGGATGGATACCGCGGAGCACCGGCCGGCGGAGTCGCGCCGCCCGTCCCTGTACGGGGCGCAGCTGTGGGGTCAGGTCCAGCACCTGCTGCTGAACCTGCCGGTGGGGATCGCCGGCTTCGTGTTCACCGTGACGACGCTGACCGTGGGCCTCGCCCTGTCGGTGACCGTGCTCGGCCTGCCGCTGCTGGCCGCCGGGCTGGCGGGCTGCCGGGGGCTCGGACGGGTCGAACGGACCAGGGCGCGGGCCGCGCTCGGCAGTACGGCCGAGGAGCCGGGCCCGCTGGTGCAGCGCCGCAGCGGGGTCTCCGGCTGGGTGATCGCCCTGTTGACGGACTCGCTGGGCTGGCGGTCGGCACTGTTCAACGTGGTGCTGTTCGTGTGGGGGCTGATCAGCTTCACGGTGACCCTGGTGCTGCTCGTGGTCGGCTGGCCGGTGCTGCCCTGGGTGGTGCGCTGGATGGCCGCGCTGGAGCGGATGCTGGTGGAGAGCCTGCTGGCGCCGAACGCGCTGGTGCAGCGGGTGCACGAGCTGGAGGACGACCGGGGCGCCGTGGTCGACACCGCCGCCGCCGACCTGCGCCGGATCGAGCGGGACCTGCACGACGGCGCGCAGGCCCGGCTGGTCGCGCTGGCGATGGACCTGGGCCTGGCGAAGGAGAAGCTGACCGAGACCGACACCCCGGAGGGTGTCGCGGCCGCCGCCGCGATGGTGGGTGCGGCGCACGGCGAGGTCAAGCTCGCCCTGCAGGAGCTGCGCGACCTGGCCCGGGGCATCCACCCGGCCGTGCTGACCGACCGCGGCCTGGACGCGGCGCTGTCGGCGGTGGCGGCGCGCTGCACGGTGCCCGGCGGGGTCAAGGTGCACGTCGACCTGAAGGGCGCCGAGCGGCCGGACTCGGCGGTGGAGGGGATCGCCTACTTCACCGTCAGCGAGTTGCTCACCAACATCTCCAAGCACGCGGGGGCGCGCTCGGCGACGGTGGACGTCTGGCGGGTGGAGGACCGGCTGATGCTGCTGGTGCAGGACGACGGGCGGGGCGGCGCGGCGGCGTACCCGGGCAGCGGGCTGGCCGGGCTGGCGGAGCGGATCGACGCGGTGGACGGGGTGTTCCTGGTGGAGAGCCCGGCGGGCGGTCCGACCGGGGTGACGGTGGAGCTGCCGTGGCGGACCAGGGCGGCCCGTCCCTGACCGGGCGGGGCCGCGGCCGGGCGTGGTTCGGGCCCGGCGGTCCGCCTCCCATGTGTGCGCGGTCCGCCGGGCCCGGGTCCGGTGGGTGGTGCCGGTCGCGGAGCCCCGTCAGAGGCTGCCGAGGGTGACGTCGACGGTCTTGGTCTGCCCGTCGCGCTGGTAGGTCACGGTGACCTTGGCGCCGGGCTGGAGCGAGGCCAGCGCGGTGGTGAGCGAGCCGATGGTGGTGATCTTC
>NZ_JBEZIR010000027.1:0-82404 GCF_040651175.1 Kitasatospora sp. NPDC048540 | reverse complement strand
GCCGGGCACCCTCCCCGCGGGGAGGGTGCCCGGCCGCCGTCGGGTCACGGACCGCCCGTGGTCACAGACCGTCCGGGACCGTCGCCTTGATGGCGTCGGTGAGCGAGCTGAGCGGGTCGGCGTAGTTGGGGTAGGCGCCCTTGGGCACGTACACCTCGACGTACGCCTTGCGGAGCGTGGTGACGAAGCGGTAGCCGCCGTCGTCGCTGCCGGACATGCCCCACTGCACGTCGTTGACCTCGGGGGAGTTCTTCAGCGGGTCGTCGTCCAGGTAGCCGGGGCGCTCCAGGCCGCAGCGCAGCACCGTCCGGGGCGAGCTGCCCCAGGCGGCGGTGTACGGGGAGGCCGGCGAGGGGTCCTGCCGGGGGTGGCCGAGGACCGTGGCGGGCAGTGCCTTGTCCAGGGCCTCGCAGTACCGGGCCGCTTCGGCGCGCGGCGTCGGCGGCGTGACGTTCGCGGGGCCGCTCCAGGCGGCGGTGAGCAGCACGATGCCGCCCAGCAGTACCACGGGCGGGGTCAGCCAGCGGACCGGGGCGGGCAGCGTGGTCAGGCGGGAGGTCGAGGCCATCCGCCGATGCTAACCGGGCTTTACAGGTGCACCACCGGGCAGGTCAGGGTCCGGGTGATGCCCTCGACCAGCTGGACCTGGGCGACCACCAGTCGTCCCAGGTTGTCCATGGTGTCGGCCTCCGCGCGGACGATCACGTCGTAGGGACCGGTGACGTCCTCGGCGGTGACGACACCTTGGATCTTGGAGATGGACTGGGCCACGGCCGTCGCCTTGCCCACCTCGGTCTGGATCAGGATGTATGCATGGACCACAGGGACCTCCAGGCGGCTCGGAACGGAGATCGCCCTCCGGGTCCGGCCAGGGTGGTGCGACGGGCCGACCGGCAGGCTGATCACCACGCTACCGCGCGGTGCGGCCGCTGCGGGAGTCCCCTGCCGGGCCCGAGGGCGTACGCTGCGCGCGGGGGCGCACGGTACCTGACGGGCGCAGGGGCGCCGACCACGGCCGCGGAGCCATCCGCCGGCCCGGACGAGTTGAGTTGAGAGGACGGCAGATGCAGGGGACCGTGGGCGAGCTGGGCGAGTTCGGACTCATCCGGGAGCTGACCGCCAGGCTGCCGCTGACCCCGGCCGTGGAACTCGGACCGGGCGACGACGCCGCGGTGGTGAAGGCCTCCGACGGGCGGGTGGTTGCCACCACCGACGTGCTGATCGAGGGCCGGCACTTCCGCCGCGACTGGTCCACCGCCTACGACGTCGGCCGCAAGTCCGCCGCGCAGAACCTGGCCGACGTGGCCGCCATGGGCGCCGTGCCGACCGCCATCCTGCTCGGCCTGGTCGCCCCCGCCGACCTGCCCACCACCTGGGCCACCGAGCTGATGGACGGGCTGCGCGACGAGTGCCAGGTGGCCGGCGCCACCGTGGTCGGCGGCGACGTGGTGCGCGGCGAGACCATCACGCTGGCCATCACCGCGCTCGGCGACCTGCAGGGCCGCGCCCCCGTGCTGCGCTCCGGCGCCAAGGTCGGCGACGTGGTCGCGGTGACCGGGTGGCTGGGCTGGTCGGCCGCCGGGCTCACGGTGCTGCAGCGCGGCTTCCGTTCGCCGCGCGCCTTCGTCGAGGCGCACCGGCGCCCCGAGCCGCCGTACCACGCGGGCCCGGCCGCCGCCGACCTCGGCGCCTCCGCGATGGTGGACGTCAGCGACGGCCTGGTCGCGGACCTCGGCCACGTCGCCAAGGCCAGCGGGGTCGACATCGACCTGCGCGCCGCCGACTTCGACGTCCCGGCGCAGATGGCCGACATCGGGCAGGCGGTCGGAGTGGATCCGCTGCTGTGGGTGCTCTCCGGCGGGGAGGACCACGCGATCGTGGCCACCTTCCCGAAGTCCGTCCAGCTACCCGCCCGTTGGCGGGTGGTCGGTGAGGTGGTGCGGACCGCGGGGGTGGCGCGCGGCGGACGGGTCACGGTCGACGGGGCGCCCTGGGACCGGGTCGGCGGCTGGGACCACTACGCGCAGGACTGACCCCCGGCCGCGGGCGGCCCGCCCCCGTCGCACCGGGGAGTGACCGGGCCGTCCGCGGTGGCGCGGGAAGCCGGGTCCGGGCTGCCCGAGTGCGTAGGCTTGCGCTGTTGCCGGCCGGCCCGGCCGCCTGCACCGGGCCCCACACAGCGGGAGAGCACACCCACATGCGCATCGGTGTCCTGACCAGCGGCGGCGACTGCCCCGGCCTCAACGCGGTGATCAGGTCGGTGGTCCACCGCGCCACCGACGTGCACGGGGACGAGATCGTCGGGATCGAGGACGGCTTCCTCGGGCTGATCGAGGGCCGCAGCCGGGTGGTCTCGCACGACGACGTCACTGGCCTGCTCACGCTGGGCGGCACCATCCTGGGCTCGGCCCGGGTCAAGCGCGAGCGGATCGAGTGGGCCGTCGACAACGCCCGGATCCTGGCCCGCAACATCGGCGTCGACGCGCTGATCGCGATCGGCGGCGAGGGCACGCTGACCGCCGCGCGGATGTTCAGCGCGGCCGGGCTGCCGGTGGTCGGGGTGCCCAAGACCATCGACAACGACATCGACGCCACGGACGTCACCTTCGGCTTCGACACCGCCGTGCACGTGGCCACCGACGCGATCGACCGGCTCAAGACCACCGCCGAGTCACACCAGCGGGTGATGGTGGTCGAGCTGATGGGACGCCACACCGGCTGGATCACCCTGACCGCGGGGATGGCGGGCGGCGCGCACGGGATCCTGATCCCGGAGAAGCCGTTCGACATCGAGGCCGTCGCCCGGATGATCGAGGAGCGGTTCCGGCGCGGCAAGACCTTCGCCATCATCGCCGTCGCGGAGGGCGCCGAGCCGCTGCCCGGCACCCTGCGCTTCGAGCACGGCCACGTCGACCAGTACGGCCACCGGACCTTCGGCGGGATCGGCACCCGGCTCGCCAACGAGCTCGAGGGCCTGCTCGGCAAGGAGGCCAGGCCGGTCATCCTGGGCCACACCCAGCGCGGCGGCACCCCGACCGCCCGGGACCGGGTGCTCGCCACCCGGTTCGGCTGGCACGCCGTGGAAGCCGTCCACAAGGGGGCGTTCGGGCACTTCACCGCACTGCGCGGCAACGACATCCGGCTGGTGTCGATCGGGGACGCGGTCACCCGCCTCAAGACCGTGCCGACCGCCCGCTGGCTGGAGTCCGAAGCGGTGCTCTGAGCGCGGTGCCCCGGGCGCGGGCCGGTAGGTTGGCGGCATGGTTTCGACAGTCCACCCCACCCCCGCGCCGCCGCGCGTGCTGACCGTGGCCGGTTCCGACTCCGGCGGCGGCGCCGGCATCCAGGCCGACCTCAAGGCGATGCTGGCCCTCGGCGTGCACGGCATGAGCGTGATCACCGCGGTCACCGCGCAGAACTCGCTCGGCGTCCAGGGCTACTGGGAGCTGCCCGCCGAGGCGGTCCGGGCGCAGTTCCGCAGCGTCGTCGACGACATCGGGGTGCAGGCGGTGAAGACCGGCATGCTGGCCTCGGTCGAGCTGGTCGCCACCGTGTCCGAGCTGCTGGCCGGCGTCGGCGCGCCGGTCGTGGTGGACCCGGTCGGCGTCTCCAAGCACGGCGACGCGCTGCTCGCGGCCGAGGCCGTCGCCACCGTGCGCGAGCTGCTGCTGCCGGTCGCCACCCTGGCCACCCCCAACCTGCACGAGGTGACCCAGCTCACCGGCATCGAGGTGGGCGGCGAGCGCGACATGCGGGCCGCGGCCGAGGCGCTGCTCGCGCTCGGGCCCGGCTGGGTGCTGGTCAAGGGCGGCCACCTGGCGGGTGACGCCGCCGACCTGCTGGTCGGCGCCGACGGCGGCGAGCACTGGTACCGCGCCCCGCGCTACGACAACCGGCACACCCACGGCACCGGCTGCACCCTCGCCAGCTCGATCGCCGCCGAGCTGGCCAAGGGCGCCGCGGTGCCGGACGCGGTCGCCGCGGCCAAGGAGTACATCACCGGCGCCATCGCGGCCGGGTTCGCGCTGGGCGCGGGCATCGGCCCGGTCGACCACGCCTGGCGCTGGCGCTGACCCGGGTCCCGGACGGGTCCGGACACGACACTGCGGGGGTCAGGAGTGGTGACTCCTGGCCCCCGCAGCGCCGTGCAGGACCGGAACAACAGAGCAGCCGACCCACCCGAGGATGGATCGGCTGTCCGGAGGACCGGCTTACCGGTCTGCGCGTCAGCGCGAGACCTTACCGGCCTTGATGCACGAGGTGCAGACGTTGAGCCGCTTCGGCGTCCGCCCAACCACAGCGCGCACCGTCTGGATGTTGGGGTTCCAACGACGAGGGGTACGGCGGTGCGAGTGGGAGATGCTGTTGCCGAAGCCCGGCCCCTTGCCGCAGACGTCGCAGTTGGCAGCCACAGGAGTCACTCCAAGACTTCAGATCAGGTACGTTCGAAAACCCCGGCTGAGCGAACGCCCCACTCGCGTGGGGTGAATCGGTTCAAGGGGTGAGCCCGGGTTGTTCCAGGCAACCGCAGAAGCATACATCGGGTGCTCCCGCTGAACGAAACTACCATGCTCAGGGCCGTGATCGTTCCGGTCGGCGGCGCCGCCCGCCCCCGGGGCCGCGCGGGCGTCGCGGGGCCGGGCACCGATAACCTGCCTGCATCGCCCTAGCCACCGCGTTCAGTCGCGTTCCCGTGGCGTTCACCCGGAGGAGACCTGGTGCTGGACACGCTCGACGCCGCGGCCGTCCGCACCTGGTACCGGCTGGCGCTGGCCGCCCTCGGCCAGGCCCGCGAGGAGATCGACGCACTCAACGTCTTCCCCGTCCCCGACGGGGACACCGGCACCAACCTCTACCTGACCGTCGAGTCCGCGGCCGCCCACGCGGAGACCCTCTTCGCCGACCACCCCGAACCCGGCCTCGGCCCGGTGATGACCGCCGTCTCCCGCGGCGCCCTGGTCGGCGCCCGCGGCAACTCCGGCGTCATCCTCGCCCAGTGGCTGCGCGGCGCCGCCGCCGCACTGGCCGACGGCGGCGGGCCCGAGCAGCTCCGGCGGGCGCTGGCCGGCGCCGCCGAAGCCGCCTACCAGGCGGTCGCCGAGCCGGTCGAGGGCACCCTGCTGACCGTCGCCGCCGCGGCCGCGCGCGGCGCCCAGGCCGGCCCCGGCCCGCTGCCCGCCGTCGCCGAGGCCGCCTACCGGGCCGCCCGCGAGGCACTGGTGCGCACCCCCCAGCAGCTCGACGTGCTGGCCGACGCGGGCGTGGTGGACGCCGGCGGCCGCGGCCTGGTCGCCGTCCTCGGCGCGCTGGTGGACGCCGTCAGCGGCCAGACCCCGATGGGCCCGGTCGCCCTGCGCGCAGCGGCCGCCGTACCCGCACCCGGTCCCGCGGCCGGCTGCGACGGCCACGAGCGGCCGGCCGGCCCCGGCCACCCCGCCTTCGAGGTGATCTACCTGCTGGACGCGCCCGACGAGGCGCTGCCGGGACTGCGCAGCCGGCTCGCCGGCCTCGGCGACTCGCTGGTGGTCGGCGGCGGCGACGGGCTGTGGAGCGTCCACGTGCACGTCGACGACGCCGGGGCCGCCGTCGAGGCCGGGGTGGCGGCCGGCCGGCCGCACCGGATCCGGATCACCCACTTCGCCGAGGCCGCCGCCCGGGCCGGCGAACGCGTCGGCGAGCTCGCCGAACCCGCGCCGAGCGGCCGCGCGGTGCTCAGCGTGGTCACCGGCAGCGGCCTCGCCGAACTCTGCGAACAGGCCGGCTCCGCGGTGCTCTTCGCCGACCCCGACCACCCGCCCGCCAGCGTCGAACTGGTCGAGGCGGTCCGCCGCTGCGCGGCCCGCGAGGTGGTCCTGCTGCTCAACGACCCCGAACTGCGCGCCGCCGCCGGGGCCGCCGCCGACCAGCTGCGCGAGGAGGGGCTGCGGATCGCCGTACTGCCCACCCGCTCCCCGGTGCAGGGCCTGGCCGCGCTCGCCGTGCACGAGCCGGCCCGCCGCTTCGACGAGGACGTGGTCGCCATGACCTCCGCCGCCGGCGCCACCCGCTACGCCGAACTCGCCGTCGCCGAGGGGGAGTCCTGGACCATGGCCGGCGTCTGCCAGGCCGGCGACGTGCTCGGCCTGATCGACGGCGACGTCGCGCTGATCGGCACCGACCTGGCCGACACCGCACGCACCGTGCTCTCCCGGATGCTCGCGGCCGGCGGCGAACTGGTCACCCTGGTGCTGGGCGAGGGCGCCCCCGACACCCTCGCGGCCCTGCTCGACGCGCACGCCCGCCGGCAGCGGCCGGAGGTCGACACCGTGGTCTACCACGGAGGCCAGGAGTCGGCGCCGCTGCTGATCGGGGTGGAGTAGCCCGTCCTGTCCGTGCCGTGGTGTCCAATAGGTGCTGATGGGCGCTCTCGACGAATCACTGACCAAGCTGGTCGGCGACCGCACCGCCAAGGTGCTGGCCGACAGCCTCAAGCTGCGCACGGTCGGCGACCTGCTGCACCACTACCCGCGCCGGTACGTCGAGCGCGGCTCGCTCACCAGCCTGGACGAGCTCGAGGTGGACGAGCACGTCACCGTGCTGGCCAGGATCGAGAAGGTCACCCTGATCCCGTTCAAGGGACGCAAGGGCGACCGGCTGGAGGTGGTGGTCACCGACGGCCGCAGCCGGCTCAGCCTGGTCTTCTTCAACCAGGGCTGGCGGCAGAAGGAGCTGCGCCCCGGCGCCCAGGGCCTGTTCGCGGGCAAGGTCGGCCTGTTCAACCGCACCCGCCAGCTCGCCTCGCCCGACTACCAGCTGCTGGACGAGGACGCCGGGTCCGAGGCCGCGCAGCAGTTCGCCGGGCGGCTGATCCCGGTCTACCCGGCCAGCGCCCAGCTGCCCAGCTGGAAGCTGTCGCTGTGCGTGCAGACCGCGCTCGACAAGCACCTCGGCGACGTCGGGGAGCCACTGCCCGCCGCCCTGCGCGACAAGCACGACCTGATCCCGCTGCCCGAGGCGCTGGAACTGATCCACCGGCCGCGCAACCAGGCCGACCGCGAGCGCGCCCAGAGCCGGCTGCGCTGGGACGAGGCCTTCGTCCTCCAGGTCGCGCTCGCCATGCGCCGGGCCGCCGACTCCGCGCTGCCCGCCGTCGCCCGCCGGGCCCGCCCCGGCGGCCTGCTCGACGCCTTCGACGCCCGGCTGCCGTTCACCCTGACCGAGGGCCAGCAGAAGGTGTGCGGCGAGATCTTCGCCGACCTCGCGAGCGAACACCCGATGCACCGGCTGCTGCAGGGCGAGGTCGGCTCCGGCAAGACCCTGGTCGCGCTGCGCGCCATGCTCGCGGTGGTCGACGCCGGCGGCCAGGCCGCCCTGCTGGCCCCCACCGAGGTGCTCGCCCAGCAGCACCACCGCTCGATCGTCGAGATGATGGGCGACCTCGCCGAGGGCGGCATGCTCGGCGGCGCCGAGGCCGGCACCAAGGTGGCCCTGCTGACCGGCTCGATGGGCACCGCGGCCCGCCGCCAGACCCTGCTGGAGATGGCCTGCGGGGACGCGGGCATCGCGATCGGCACCCACGCCCTGATCGAGGACAAGGTGCAGTTCCAGGACCTCGGGCTGGTCGTGGTCGACGAGCAGCACCGCTTCGGCGTCGAGCAGCGCGACGCCCTGCGGGCCAAGGGCGAGCGGCCCCCGCACCTGCTGGTGATGACCGCCACCCCGATCCCGCGCACCGTCGCGATGACCGTCTTCGGCGACCTGGAGACCTCGGTCCTGGACCAGCTGCCGGCCGGCCGCTCACCCATCTCCACCCACGTGGTCCCCGCGGTGGAGAAGCCCAACTTCCTGGCCCGCGCCTGGGAGCGGGTCCGCGAGGAGGTCGGCAAGGGCCACCAGGCGTACGTGGTCTGCCCCCGGATCGGCGACGAGCCCGAGGACCCGAAGAAGCGGCGCAAGGCGCTGCCCGACGACCCGGAGGACCTGGGCGCGGCGAGCGACGAGCGGCGGCCGCCGCTGTCGGTGGTGGAGACCGCCGAGATGCTCACCAAGGGGCCGCTGACCGGTCTGCGGGTGGAGATCCTGCACGGCCGCCTCACCCCCGAGGCCAAGGACGAGGTGATGCGCCGCTTCACCGCCGGACAGGTGGACGTGCTGGTCGCCACCACCGTGATCGAGGTGGGCGTCAACGTCCCCAACTCCACCGTCATGGTGATCATGGACGCGGACCGGTTCGGCGTCTCCCAGCTGCACCAGCTGCGCGGCCGGGTCGGCCGCGGCAGCGCGGCGGGCCTGTGCCTGCTGGTCAGCGACATGCCCGCGGGCAGCTCCGCGCGGGCCCGGCTGGACGCGGTGGCCGGCACCCTGGACGGCTTCGAGCTGTCCCGGATCGACCTCGAACAGCGCCGCGAGGGCGACGTGCTCGGCCAGGCCCAGTCCGGCGTGCGGTCCTCGCTCAAGGTGCTCTCGGTGCTGGACGACGAGGACGTGATCGCCACCGCCCGCGAGGAGGCCACCGCGCTGGTCGCCGGGGACCCGGCCCTGGAGCGCCACCCGGAGCTGCGCACCGCGCTGGAGAGCCTGCTGGACGAGGACCGCGCGGAGTACCTGGAGAAGGGCTGACGGTACGCCAACTGTCAGTGGTCCGGTGGACGATGGCGGTGTTCAGGGCGCACCGGGCGGTGCGCCGCCGGCCCGGCGCGTCCAGGGGGCTCTGTCATGGCATTCGACCGGATCGACGAGATCCCGACCGTCGGCACGGTGTTCCGGATCGAGACCGTCGGCGGCCGGGGCAGCGAGGTGGTGCTGACCGTCAGCGGCCCCGGCGCGCTCGGCCGGCTCCGGCTCCCGGCGGCGGACGTCGCCGGGCTGCGCAGCGCCCTCGACCGGGCCCTGGCGGCCGCGGCCGAGCCCGGGGCGCCGCGGCCCGAGGAGGGGCTGGTCCGCCGCTTCCACGCGGGGGAGAGCATCGCCCGGCTGGCCGCCCGGTACGGGCGCACCCCCGACGCGGTCCGGGCCCGGCTGCGCGAGCTGGGCCATGACCCGCGGCGCCCGGAGCACTGCCCGCAGCCGGCCGGCCAGGGCCGCGGCGAGCCGGGCGAGCTGCGCGCCGCGGCGGCAAATCCGGATAGCGTGGTGGGCGCCTAGGAAAGGACCCACCACCCCATGACCCGCGTGATCGCCGGGACGGCCGGCGGCCGTCGACTGGCCGTGCCGCCCGGCCGCACCACCCGCCCGACCTCGGACAAGGCGCGGGAGGCGATGTTCTCCACCCTGGCAGCGCTCCGCGGGACGGTGCACGGCGCCCGGATGCTCGACCTGTTCGGCGGTTCGGGCGCGGTCGGCCTGGAGGCGCTGTCGCGGGGTGCGGTCCACGCCCTGCTGGTGGAGTCCGACCCGAGCGCGGCCCGGGTGATCCGGGAGAACGTGCGGACCCTCGGCCTGCCGGGCGCGGAGGTGCGCGCCGACCGCGCCGAGCGGGTGATCGCGGGTCCGGCCCCGGCCGTCCCCTACGACCTGGTCTTCCTCGATCCGCCGTACTCCGTGACCGACGACGAGGTCCGCGAGATGCTGATCACACTCGGCTCGGGGGGCTGGCTCGGCGAGGACGCACTCGTCACCGTGGAACGCAGCACCCGGGGCGGCGAGTTCGGCTGGCCGGAGGGATTCGAGCCGCTGCGCTCGCGCCGCTACGGCGAAGGCACCCTCTGGTACGGTCGCGCCGCTGCCGAGGCCGACCGGAACCCGTAGCACCAGCAACCCCCACAAGGGAGCACACGCCATGCGCCGCGCCGTCTGTCCGGGGTCCTTCGACCCCATCACCAACGGGCACCTCGACATCATCGAGCGCGCCTCGAAGCTGTACGACGTGGTCCATGTCGCCGTGCTGATCAACCGGAACAAGCAGGGCATGTTCACCGTCGAGGAGCGCATCGCGCTGATCGAGGAGACCTGCGGCCGGCTGGGCAACATCGAGGTCGAGGCGCACAGCGGCCTGCTGGTGGACTTCTGCCGGGAGCGCGGGATCCCGGCCATCATCAAGGGCCTGCGCGCGGTCAGCGACTTCGACTACGAGCTGCAGATGGCCCAGATGAACCACGGCCTGACCGGGGTCGAGACGCTCTTCGTGCCCACCTCGCCGACCTACAGCTTCCTGTCCTCCTCGCTGGTCAAGGAGGTCGCCTCGCTGGGGGGCGACGTCTCGCACCTGCTGCCGGAGACGGTCAACCGCCGGCTGATCGCGCGGATCGCCGAGCGCCGGGGCTGATCCCGGCCGATCCCGCCGCAATCCGGACACTCCTGGCGAACTGTCACATCCTGTCCGCCTGTCGGGTGGCGCGGGGGCCTCGGGCGTTGTGAGCTCCGGGCGCACTGGCCGTACAGTCTGTATCCCCGCCCCGTGGGCGCTGCCGAGCCGACGGGGACTGCCCCCGCCGCACCTCGGCGGCACACGGAAAGACTGATGCGCCCGTGGACGTGCAGCAGAAACTCGACGAGATCGTCGCCGTGGTGGAGAACGCCCGCGCGATGCCGATGTCGGCGTCCTGCGTGGTCAACCGGGCCGAGTTGGTCGGGCTGCTCCGGGACCTCCGCGAGACCATGCCGGCCGAACTGGCCCAGGCCCAGTCGGTGGTCGCCGACCACCAGCAGCTGGTGGCCGACGCGCAGGCGCAGGCCGACCGGATCATCCGCGGCGCGCACGACGAGCGCGGCTCGCTGATCTCCGACACCGAGGTGGTCCGCCAGGCCCAGGCGGAGGCGGACCGGATCCTCGGCGAGGCCGGCGCCGAGGCGCAGACCAAGCGCGCCGAGGCCGACGACTACGTCGACAGCAAGCTCGCCAACTTCGAGGTGGTCCTCACCAAGACGCTCGGCGCCGTCGGCCGCGGCCGCACCAAGCTGCGCGGCGCGGCGGGCGTCTACGAGGCCGACGGGCAGGGCGAGGGCGACGGCGAGGAGTTCCAGCCGCACGCCACCCCGAGCCCCGAGGTCGACGAGTACGTCGATGTGAAGCTCGCCACCCTGGAGGCGGTCCTCAGCAAGACCCTGGAGGCCGTCGGGAAGGGCCGCGACACCCTGCTCGGCAAGGCCCCGATCGACGAGCTCGGCGCCTACCTGGCCGCCGCCGACGAGGCCCAGCAGCTCAAGGCCCGCGCCGAGGCGGTGGCCTCCGGCTTCGCCGAGGACGGCGAGGAGCAGCCCTGGTACCGCGAGGAGGCCGTCCCGCAGCAGCAGAGCTGGCCGGACCAGACCCCCGCCGCGGCCGGCTGGCAGGCCCCCGGCGAGGAGGGCTACGCCGCACCGCAGTACGCGGAGGTGTACGGCGGCGGCTACGACCAGTCCGGCGCCCCGCAGACCGACCAGTGGGGCAACCCGCTGCAGCCGGGCGACGGCGGCCAGTACGGCTACCAGCAGCAGCCGGCGTACCCCGGCCAGGACCCGTACTACCAGCAGCAGGGCGGCTACCCGCAGCAGCAGCCGCAGTACGACGCCTGGGGCAACCCGGTGCCGGACGGCTCGGGCGGCTACCCGCAGCAGCACCAGCAGCAGGCCCAGGTGCCGCAGCAGACCGGGCTGGACGAGACCAGCTTCTTCGACACCAGCATGATCGACATGACCCGGCTGCGGGAGCTCGGCGGCCGCTGACGGCGGGGGCCCGGGGCGGGCGATGCGGGGCCGAAGTTGGGCCTGGCCGCACTCTCCGGTAGTCTGACCACTCGGCCTGTTCCGGGGCCGTCGGCTGCCCGCAACACGGCGGCAACACACTCTTCAGGAAACCGCGGCACCCATGACAGTGGGGCCGCCGCCAGGAAGTCAGGACACCTTGAACCGCCTCGACCACCGCGACCCGCTCGTGTTCGACACGCATGAGCTCGGCCGTCGCCCCGGTTCGCTGCGCAGGGTCTCCCGCACCCTTCCGGCCCCCGAGGGCCTCGGCATCGAAGACGTGATCGGCGTCCCGGGCAAGAGCGAGATCGCCCTGGAGCTGCGGATGGAGTCCGTGGTCGAGGGCGTGCTGGTGACCGGCACCGCCGAGGCCAAGGTCGAGGGCGAGTGCGTGCGCTGCCTGGAGCCGGTGGAGGACGACCTGGAGGTCGACTTCCAGGAGCTGTACTACTACCCGGAGTCCGACGACCGCGGCCGCGGCCGGGCCACGGGTGGCGACGAGGACCTCGACGAGGACTCGGACGACGAGACTTACCGCCTGGAGGGCGACTTCTTCGACCTCCAGCCGGTGCTGCGTGACGCGGTGGTGCTCGCACTGCCGCTGCAGCCGGTGTGCCAGGACGACTGCCTGGGTCTGTGCGTCGAATGCGGCGCACGCCTGAGCGACGACCCGTCGCACCACCACGACGCCGCCGACCCCCGGTGGGCGGCTCTGCAGGGACTCTCCGCCGCCCCCGGCGACGAGGGTGACGGAATCAAGAACAGCGACACCCGTGAGGGTCTCGCCGAGAACCAGGAGAAGTAGCCGTGGCTGTTCCGAAGCGGAAGATGTCGCGCAGCAACACGCGCCACCGCCGTTCCAACTGGAAGGCCGTCGTTCCGGCCCTCGTGGCGTGCGACCGCTGCCACGAGCCGAAGCTCGGTCACATCGCGTGCCCCAGCTGCGGCACGTACAACCGCCGCCAGGTCCTCTCGGTCTGATCGGCAGGGTGCACGGATCGATGTCGGAGAGCAACTCCCCCCGCAAGCAGGCTCCCAGCGCGAAGGACTCTTCCAACGGGAGCAAGGGCGGCGGGCCGGCGTCGACCGAATACGACGTCCTGGAAGGGCGCCTCGGGTACACGCTCGAGCGCGCCCTTCTGGTGCGTGCCCTCACCCACCGTAGCTACGCCTACGAGAACGGTGGACTGCCCACCAACGAGCGCCTGGAGTTCCTCGGCGACTCGGTGCTGGGCCTCGTGGTGACCGACACCCTCTACCGCCTCCACCCGGAGGTCGCCGAGGGCACGCTCGCCAAGCTCCGCGCCGCGGTGGTCAACTCCCGCGCGCTCGCCGAGGTCGGCCGCGGCCTGGACCTCGGTGCCTTCATCCGGCTCGGCAAGGGTGAGGAGGGGACCGGCGGACGCGACAAGTCCTCCATCCTCGCCGACACCGTCGAGGCCGTGATCGGCGCCGTCTACCTGGACCAGGGGCTGGACGCCGCCACCGCCTTCGTGCACGGGCTGTTCGACCCGCTCATCGCGGAGTCCGCCCAGCTCGGAGCGGGCCTCGACTGGAAGACCAGCCTCCAGGAGCTGACCGCCTCGGTCGGCATCGGAGTGCCGGAGTACGTGGTCACCGAGTCCGGTCCGGACCACGAGAAGACCTTCACCGCCGCGGCCCGGGTGGCCGGCGAGGACTTCGGGCACGGCAGTGGCCGCTCGAAGAAGGAAGCAGAGCAGAAGGCCGCGGAGAGCGCCTGGCGGGCCATCAAGGCCAAGTACGCCGACGACCGCCCCGGCGCCGCAGTCTGACCTGGCCGGGGGGCCGAGGTGCCTGAACTTCCCGAGGTCGAGGTGGTCCGGCGGGGTCTCGCCCGCTGGGCGGCCGGCCGTACCGTCTCCCAGGTGCAGGTCCTGCACCCGCGCTCGGTGCGCCGCCAGCCCGGCGGCGCCGCCGAGTTCGCCGCCCGGCTGACCGGCAGCACCCTCGGCGAGGCCCACCGGCGCGGCAAGTACCTCTGGGTGCCGCTCGGCGACCACCAGTCGATGACCGGCCACCTCGGCATGAGCGGCCAACTGCTCGTCCAGGACCCGCAGACCCCGGACGAGACCCACCTGCGGGTCCGGCTGCGCTTCACCGACGGCGGCCGGGAGCTGCGCTTCGTCGACCAGCGGACCTTCGGCGGCCTCGCCGTCGAGGAGGCCGAGCCGGACGACCCCGAGCACACCCCGGTCTCCATCGCGCACATCGCCCGCGACCCGCTCGACCCGCGCTTCGACGACGCGGCGTTCATCACCGCCCTGCGCGCCAAGCGCACCACCGTCAAGCGGGCCCTGCTGGACCAGACCCTGATCAGCGGCGTCGGCAACATCTACGCCGACGAGTCGCTGTGGCGCGCCGCCCTGCACTACGACCGGCCGACCGCCGGCCTGACCCGCCCGAAGGCCGCCGAACTGCTCGGGCACGCCCGCGACGTGATGACCGCGGCGCTGGCCGTCGGCGGCACCAGCTTCGACAGCCTCTACGTCAACGTCAACGGTGAGAGCGGCTACTTCTCCCGCGAGCTCGACGCCTACGGGCGGGAGGGCGAGCCCTGCCGCCGCTGCGGCACCGCGATCCGCCGGGACCCCTGGATGAACCGCTCCAGCTACTTCTGCCCGCGCTGCCAGCGGGTCCCGCGGCCCCGCTAGGCCGCGCGGGCGGGATTCGGTCACGACCCACCCGGGACACCGCTCACGGCCGGCCCCGAGCGTCCCCGTACCGCGGTTCCCCGGGTGGGGCCGCTCAGTGGCCGGCGGGCTCCGGGAGCTTGGGCTGGGCGCCGTGCAGTTCGGCCTCGCTCTGGCCGAAGTACGCCACGCCGACCGCGCTCACCACCGCGAGCACGAAGCCGACCACCGCCAGCCAGCCCAGCCCGGCCCGGGAGGTGTCGCCCAGCCACAGCACCCCGACCGCGCCCGGTACCACCGTCTCACCGACCACCAGCGCGGCCGTCGCCCCGTTCACCGAGCCGACCTGCAGCGCCACCGTGTGCAGGTACATCCCGCCGATGCCGCCGACCAGGATCGCGTACAGCGCCGGGTCGCTGACCAGGGCGACCAGGTCGAACGGCTGGACGCCGTCGAGGATCCGCACGCCGATGCCGAGCGCGCCGAAGCCGAGCCCCGACAGCAGGCCGGCCACGATCGCCGCGCCGCGCCCGAGCCGCCGCACCAGCAGGCTGCCGCCCGCGATCACCACCACCGAGGCGGCCAGCAGCCACCAGTGGAAGGAGCGTGCCGCCTCGTGCCCGCCCTCGGGTCCCGCCGCGACGGCCAGCAGCACCAGGGCGCCGCACAGCATCGCGATCGAGATCCACTCCAGCTGCCGCAGCCGCAGTCCGAGCAGCTTGATGCTGAGCAGCGCGGTGATCACCAGGTTGGCGCTGATGATGGTCTGGGAGAGGAACAGCGGCAGCAGCCTGGCGGCCAGCGCGCCCAGCCCGAAGCCGATCAGGTCGAGCACCGTGCCGACGATGAACTCCCAGGTCACCGCAGCCTTGGCGGTGGAGGACAGGCTCGGTCCGCCGTGTTCGGTCTCGCCGGCGCCCGAGCCGCGGGCCGCCACCTCCTCGCGGGCCGACCGGCGGGTGCCGACGGCCTGCAGGACGGAGCCGGTGCCGTAGCAGACGGAGGCCGCGACGGCGGTGACGAGTCCGATGATCACCAAATGCTCCGATCAGGGCGGGCCGGGGGTGGGAGAGCAGGCACCACTATGCCTGGTCACGGTGGTGGTGGATCACTCCGGCGCCCAAGACCGGCCGCTCGGCGGGGGACGGGTCAGCCTGAGGTACCGGGCCGGGTCCGTCTGAGGTAGCGGCACACCACCGGCCCCGGAAGGTACGGTCGGTCCCATGAGAACCGTTCCCCGCCGGACCGCCGTCACCGGCCCGGCCGTCCTGCTCGCCGCGCTGCTCGGCCTGCTGCTCCTGCTGGCCGGCCCGGCCTCGGCCGCGTCCGGGGTGGACCAGGCGGCCGCCGCGCTCAAGCAGGGGCAGGTGTACGTCGACCCGGCGATGGCCGGCCGGTTCTCCGAGGCCCAGGCCGCCGCGCTCACCCGGCGGATCGAGCAGGCCGACAAGCCGATCTTCGTCGCGGTGGTCCCGGCCGACGCGAACTACCCGGCCAGGACCGTGGCCCAGGACCTGCGGACCAAGGTCGGCGTCGTCGGCGTGTACGCGATCTGGCGCGGCGACGAGTTCCGCGCCTTCGCCGACCGCCAGGCACTCGCGGCCGGCACCCCCGACCGGCTGGCCGGCGCCGCCGCCCGCTCGCACCCCGGTGACATCGGCGCCACCCTCGACGACTTCGTCGGCCAGGCCGCCGCCCAGACCAAGGGCCACGGCGTGGACTCCGGCGGGATCAGCACCGCCGCGATCGTGATCCCGGTCGCGCTGGTCGCCCTGGCGGCCGGCGGCGGCTTCCTGCTGCTGCGCCGCTCCAAGCGGCGCAAGCTCGCCGAGCAGCAGGCCGCGCTGGCCCAGCTGCGCACCGTCGTCGACGAGGACATCACCGCCTTCGGCGAGGAACTCGACCGCCTGGAGTTCAGCCCCGGCGCCCCCGACGCGGACGACGCCCAGCGCGCCGACTACACCCACGCCCTGGACTCCTACGAGCGGGCCAAGCAGACCATGGACGCGGCCCGCCGCCCGGAGGACGTCCGCCCGGTCACCGAGGCGCTGGCGGACGGCCGGTTCGCACTCGCCGCGCTCGCCGCCCGGCGCGAGGGGCGGCCGCTGCCGGAGCGCCGGCTGCCCTGCTTCTTCGACCCCAGGCACGGCCCGTCGGTCCAGGACGCCGACTGGGCCCCGCCCGGCGGTGCGCCGCGCACCGTCCCGGTCTGCGCCGCCGACGCGGCCCGGCTGGCGAGCGGCCAGGACCCGGACATCCGGACCGTGCGCACCGACCACGGCGACCAGCCGTACTGGAACGCCGGCCCGGCGTACAGCCCCTGGGCGGGCGGCTACTTCGGCTCGGGGATCCTGCCCGGTCTGCTGGTGGGCACCCTGCTCGGCTCGGCGATGAGCCCCGGTACCGCGTGGGCCGGCCAGGACGGAACGGGCGGCTACGACGGCAGCAACGGGGTGGACCCCGGCGACTACTCGGGCGGCGACTTCAACTCCTCCGACTTCGGCGGCGGCTTCGGCGACTCGGGCGGCGGCGACTTCGGCGGCGGGGGCGACTTCGGGGGCGGCGGGGACTTCGGCGGCTTCTGAGCGGCGCCCGGCCCGGTCGGCGGGCCTGCCCGGGCCCGGCGGCGGACCGGGCCTGCCGCTAGGGTCGACGCATGCACGGTGATCACAGTCAGCAGCCGGTCCGGGTCACCGCGTGGGTGCGCGGGCGGGTCCAGCAGGTCGGGTTCCGGTGGTGGACCAGGGCGCGGGCGCTGGAGATCGGTCTGACCGGGTACACCAGCAACCTCGGCGACGGCCGGGTGCAGGTGGTCGCCGAGGGCCTGCACGCCGAGTGCGAGGAGCTGCTCGCGGCGCTGCGCGGTCCCGGCACTCCGGGCCAGGTCAGCGGCATCACCGAGATCTGGAGCGCGACCGGGGACGGTTATCCGGGGTTCGAGATCCGCTGATCGTCAACCCGGTGGGGCCGAGTGTCCCCCGCTCGGGGCAACTGCCGGTGTCATGCGGTTGCCAACCGGGCAGACTCGTGGTTGACTCCGCACCGAGCAGTGATCCACCGGGCCCCGGTGGGCCCACCCCGCCCCCCTTGGCGTGACCGTCCCGCCATGCAGGTGACAGGGGTCCGGTAGCGTGCCGTGATCGTGTTGACCCGTACCGTCTTTGGTGAGACTCTGGAAACCCGCACACGTCCGCGTTTTCCCGGTCGGGTCATTCCGTCGTGGGCCCAGCTCACTGTGGTCGTCCCGAGTGCCCAGCCAGCACAGCCGGTCGCGCCGTCGGGTGCGTGTTCCCTTCCCCCTAGACCAGTACCGCTCCCGGTTCGGTCACTCAGCGTGGAGGACCATTCATCATGGCAAAGGCGCTTCTCGGGTACGTCGGCGGCCCCGACCCGCGAATGCTCTCCGAGATGCGACGGCTCCAGCAGCGCGTCCAGGACCTGGAGGCCGAGCTCACCCGGCTCCAGACGGAGAACGACGCACTACTCGCTGTCGCTGACGAGCACTCACTGCTCAGCAGCATCGAACTGGACCACCGGGAGCCCGCCCTCACCTGAGCCCGCCCGGTCCTCGAAGATCGACGCTGTCGTGCACTGAGCCCCCCGATTCGGGGAAAGCAGCCTGCAAGGGACGTCCTGGGACGTCCCTTCGTCGTGTCCGGCCATCAGTCGCATGCGGTCTTTATTTCCGGTAAAGGTGCCCACCCCCGGCGTGGTCAAACCGGCTCCTGACGACCGACTGTCCGCAGTGGCGGCTACAGTCGCCGACAGAGCCGGATCGCCGAGGTCGGAAGGGCCCGCGCGTGCACCTGAAAAGCCTGACCCTGCGCGGGTTCAAGTCCTTCGCCTCGGCCACCACACTGCGCTTCGAGCCGGGCATCACCTGTGTCGTGGGGCCGAACGGCTCCGGCAAGTCCAACGTGGTGGACGCGCTGTCCTGGGTGATGGGCGAGCAGGGTGCCAAGTCCCTGCGCGGCGGGAAGATGGAGGACGTCATCTTCGCCGGGACGAGCGGCCGCGCGCCGCTCGGCCGGGCCGAGGTGAGCCTGACCATCGACAACGCCGACGGCGCCCTGCCGATCGACTACTCCGAGGTGACGATCACCCGGACGATGTTCCGTAACGGCGGCAGCGAGTACGCCCTCAACGGCACCACCTGCCGCCTGCTCGACATCCAGGAACTGCTCTCCGACTCCGGCATCGGCCGGGAGATGCACGTCATCGTCGGCCAGGGCCAGCTCGACTCCGTCCTGCACGCCGACCCGATGGGCCGGCGCGCCTTCATCGAGGAGGCGGCCGGCGTCCTCAAGCACCGCAAGCGCAAGGAGAAGGCGCTGCGGAAGCTGGACGCGATGCAGGGCAACCTCAACCGCGTCCAGGACCTCGTCGCCGAGCTGCGCCGCCAGCTCGGACCGCTCGGCCGGCAGGCCAGGATCGCCCGGCGGGCGGCCGGGATCCAGGCAGACCTGCGCGACGCCCGGCTGCGGCTGCTCGCCGACGACCTGCTGACCCTGCGCGACGCCGTCCAGGCCGAGATCGCCGACGAGCTGGCGCTGAAACTCCGCCGCTCCACCGTCGAACAGCAGCTGGCCGGGGCCCTGCAGCGCGAGGCCGTCCTGGAGGCGCAGGTCGAGCAGCTCGGCCCGCAGCTGGAGGCGGCCCGGCAGACCTGGTACCGGCTGTCCGCCCTCGCCGAACGCACCCGTGGCACCATCGGCCTGGCCGAGGCGAAGGTGCGCCACGCACTCGGCGGCGGAGCGCAGGAGGAGCGGCGCGGCCGCGACCCCCAGGAGCTGGAGCGCGAGGCCCAGCAGGTCCGCGAGGAGGAGCAGGCGCTCGCCGAGGCACTGGAGCAGGCGCAGTACGCGCTCGCCGAGGCCGTCGAGGAGCGCTCCGAACTGGAACGCGCGCTCGCCGAGGAGGAGGGCCGGCTGAGGGCCGCCGCCCGGGCCGTCGCCGACCGCAGGGAGGGACTGGCCAGGCTGCAGGGCCAGGCGGCCGCGGCGCGCTCCAGGGCAGCGGGCGCCGAGGCCGAGATCGGCCGGCTGGCCGAGTCGGCCGAGGAGGCGGCGCTGCGGGCCGAGGCCGCCCGCCAGGAGTACGAGGAACTGCGCGAGCAGGCCGAGGAGGCCCACGGGGGCGACGAGGCGCTCGACGACGCCCACCGGGAGACCGCCGAGGAGCTGGCCCGGGCGGAGCACGCCCTGGCGGACGCCCGCGAGACGGCCGGGGCCGCCGGACGGGAGCGCGCCGCCCTGACGGCGCGGCACGAGGCCCTGGCGCTCGGGCTGCGCCGCAAGGACGGCACCGGTGCGCTGCTCGGCGAGGACGGCCCGGCGGGTGTGCTCGGCCCGGTCGCCGAACTGCTCACGGCGGCGCCCGGCCACGAGGTGGCGGTGGCGGCGGCGCTCGGCGCGGCCGCGGACGCGGTGGCCGTGGACGGGCTCGGCCCGGCCGCCGAGGCGCTGCTGCGGCTGCGCACCGCGGACGCGGGCCGGGCCGCCCTGCTGATCGCCCGCCCCCGGCCGGACGGTGAGCAGGTGCCGTCGCGGCCGCAGCTGCCGGAGGGCGCCCGCTGGGCGGTGGAGCTGATCGGCGGGCCCGCCGGCCTGCTGGCCGCCGCCGGCGTCCTGCTGGCGGACACCGTGGTGGTGGCCGACCTGGCCACGGCCCGCCGGCTGGTGGAGGAGCGGCCGGCCCTGACGGCCGTCACGGCCGAGGGTGACCTGCTGGCGGCCCACCTCGCCCAGGGCGGCTCGGCCGGCCCGCCGAGCCAGCTGGAGACCCAGGCCGCCGTCGACCGGACGGCCGGGCTGATCGAGGACTGCGCGCGGCGGGAGACCGCCGCGGCCGCGCTGCTGGCCGAGGCCACCGAGCGCCGTCGGGAGCTCTCCGCCCGGCTGGAGGAGCTGGCCACCCGGCGTCGGCAGGCCGAACGCGAGCGGGCGCAGCTCGCCGGTTCGCTCGGCCGGCTCGGCGGGCAGGCCAGGGCCGCGGCGGGGGAGGCCGAGCGGCTGGCCGCGGCGGCCGCCCGGGCCGAGGACGGGCTGGCCGAGGCGCTGGCGGCCGCCGAGGAGCTGGCCGGGCGGCTCACCGCGGCCGAGGAGTCCGCCGACGCCGCCGAGGAGCCGGACGCCGCCGAGCGCGACCGGCTGGCGGCCGCCGGGTCGGCGGCCCGGCAGGCCGAGCTGGAGGCCAGGCTGGCGGTGCGCACCCACGAGGAGCGGGTGCGGGCGCTCACGGGCCGGGCCGACCAGCTGGACCGGGCGGCCCGGGCCGAACGGGAGGCCCGGGCCAGGGCCGCCGAGCGGCGCGAACGCGCCCGCCGGGACGGCGCGGTGGCGACCGCGGTCGCGGCGGGCGCACGGCAGCTGCTCGGCCGCCTGGAGCTCTCGCTCGGCCGCGCGGAGGCGGAGCGCACCGCCGCGGAGCGGGCCAGGGCGGAGCGTGAGAGCGAGCTGCGCTCCGGGCGGGAGACCGGCCGCGAACTCAAGGCCGAACTCGACCGGCTGGTCGACGCGGGCCACCGCGACGAGGTGCTGAGGGCCGAGAAGCGGCTGCGGATCGAGCAGCTGGAGGCCAGGGCACTGGAGGAGTTCGGCATCGAGGGCGCCGAACTCCTCGCCTCGTACGGGCCGGCGACGCCGGTGCCGCCCTCCGTCCCGCAGGAGGGCGAGGAGCCGGGGGAGCCGGTGCCCTACGTCCGGGCCGAGCAGGAGAAGCGGCTGAGGGCGGCCGAGCGGGCGTACCAGCAGCTGGGCAAGGTCAATCCGCTGGCGCTGGAGGAGTTCGCGGCGCTGGAGGAGCGCCACCAGTTCCTCGGGGAGCAGCTGGACGACCTGCGGCGCAGCCGGCGCGACCTGATGGACATCGTGCGGGACGTGGACGTGCGGGTGGAGCAGCTGTTCACGGCGGCGTACCACGACACCGCGGCGCAGTTCGAGGGGGTGTTCTCGCGGCTGTTCCCCGGCGGGGAGGGGCGGCTGGTGCTGACCGACCCGGAGTCGATGCTGACCACCGGGGTGGAGGTGGAGGCCCGGCCGCCCGGGAAGAAGGTGAAGCGGCTGTCGCTGCTGTCGGGCGGCGAGCGCTCGCTGACGGCGGTGGCGCTGCTGGTCGCGATCTTCAAGGCGCGGCCCAGCCCGTTCTACGTGATGGACGAGGTCGAGGCGGCGCTGGACGAGACCAACCTGCGCCGGCTGGTCTCGATCATGGAGGAGCTGCGGGAGAGTTCCCAGCTGATCGTGATCACCCACCAGAAGCTGACCATGGAGTCGGCCGACGCCCTCTACGGCGTCACCATGAAGGGCGACGGCATCTCCCAGGTGATCAGCCAGCGGCTGCGCGAGGGGGCGAAACCCGGCCGCGCGGCCGAGGAGGCGCCGGCCGGCCGCGAGGGGGACGGGCGGGTGCGGCCCGGGCTGCCCCGGCAGCAGGAGTCCGCCGCCGCCGTCGGGCCGACGGACTGATCCACCCGCCGACCCCCGGGGCGTTGGCGCCCGCCGCGCGCCCTTCGCGGATACTGGACGGGTTGTGACTCCTCCCCCTCGCGACCGAGGGGGCTTCTCACCGGGCCGCCCCCACCGGGCCGCGGCGCCCAGGGCCGACGGTGAGGCGGCGGTGCGTCGTGCGCCGGTGACCGAAGGATCACGTGGACCGGTCGGTCTGGGTCGTGGGATTCAGCGAAGGAGATGGATGTGGAGTATGTGATCCTCGCGGTCGTCATCGCGGTGCTTGCCGTCGGTGCGGTCGCGGGCCTGGTGGTGTCGGGCCGACGGCGCAAGGAGCTGCCGCCCAAGGCGCAGACCCCGGTCGTCGCGCCGCCCACGCCCCGCGCGCCCGAGGCCGGTGAGGCGCCCACCGAGGCGTCCGCGGACACGGCGCCGGTCACCGAGGCACCGGACGAGGCGGTCACCGCCGACGCTGCCACCGCCGACGCTGCCACCGCGGAGGACACCGCGGTCGAGGGCACCGCGGTGGAGGAGGCCACGGTCGAGGAGGCCGTCGCGCCGCCCGCCATCGAGGTCCCCGAGCCGACGGCCGGCCGGCTGGTCCGGCTGCGCTCGCGGCTCTCGCGCTCGCAGAACACGCTGGGCAAGGGCCTGCTGACGCTGCTCTCCCGGGACCGCCTGGACGAGGACACCTGGGAGGAGATCGAGGAGACCCTGATCACCGCCGACGTCGGTGTGGCCGCCACTCAGGAGCTGGTGGACAGCCTGCGCACCCGGGTCAAGGTGCTCGGCACCCGTACCCCCACCGAGCTGCGCAAGCTGCTCGCCGAGGAGCTGACCGGGCTGATCGGCGCCGACGCCGACCGTTCGCTGAGCACCGCCAAGCACGAGGACGGGCGTCCGGCCGTCGTGCTGGTGGTCGGCGTCAACGGCGTGGGCAAGACCACCACCTCCGGCAAGCTCGGCCGGGTGCTGGTGGCCGACGGCCGCAAGGTGGTGCTCGGCGCCGCCGACACCTTCCGTGCCGCCGCCGCCGACCAGCTGCAGACCTGGGGCGAGCGGGTCGGCGCGCAGACCGTGCGCGGCCCGGAGGGCGGCGACCCGGCCTCGGTCGCCTTCGACGCGGTCAAGGAGGGCATCGCCGAGGGCGCGGACACCGTGCTGATCGACACGGCGGGCCGGCTGCACACCAAGACCGGCCTGATGGACGAGCTCGGCAAGGTCAAGCGGGTGGTCGAGAAGCACGGCCCGGTCGACGAGGTGCTGCTGGTCCTGGACGCCACCACCGGCCAGAACGGGCTGGTGCAGGCCCGGGTCTTCGCCGAGGTCGTCGACATCACCGGCATCGTGCTGACCAAGCTGGACGGCACCGCCAAGGGCGGCATCGTGATCTCGGTCCAGCGCGAGCTGGGCGTGCCGGTCAAGCTGATCGGGCTCGGCGAGGGCGCGGACGACCTGGCGCCGTTCGAGCCGGCCGCGTTCGTGGACGCGCTGATCGGCGACTGACCCGGTCCGGCGGCGGCCGCAGGCCCGGCCGCAGGCCGAAGGGCCGTCTTCCCCGGTGCGGGGGAGGCGGCCCTTCGTCGTCCGGTCGTCCGGTCGTCCCGTCGTCCGTGCGGCGCGGAACGTTACTGCGCGGCCCGCACGCGGTGCACGCGGTGGGTCAGGAGGCCAGCCAGGCCGGCTCGGCCGTGCGGGCCCGGCTGCGGTGGCAGGCGTACGCCAGGGTGCCCAGCAGCAGCCGGGCCTCGGGCGGACGGGCCGCGCTCTCCCGGCAGGGGCGGCGCAGCCAGCGCATCGGTCCGAGCCCGGCCAGCACGGTCGGCGGCGCGGCGACGTAGCTGCCGGCGCCGTGGCAGACCAGGTCGAGGGCGGCGTCGTCCCAGCCCATCCGGTACAGCAGCTCGGGCAGCTGACCGGCGGTGCCGGGGGCGACGAAGAACAGCATCCGGCCGGTCGGGGCGGCCAGCACCGGGCCGACCTGGGTGCCCATCCGCTCCAGCCGGACCAGCGCCTGCAGGCCGGGCTGGGCCGGGACGTCCAGGACGTCGAAGGTCCGCCCGGCCGGGAGCAGCAGCGGCGCCCCGGCGGTGCACCGGGCGGCCAGCTCCGGGACGGCCGTCCCGGCCGGCAGCTCCGGTCCGACCGTGTCGTGCAGGCCGGGGGCGGCGCAGTACGGGGCGGCGCAGGCGCAGCCCGTCGCGGCCCGGGGGCGGCCCGGCCCGGTGGTGCCCACGGCCACCGACCAGCCCAGCCGGCCGGTGTACTCGGTGGCCGCCTGCAGCGAGGTGGCGCGGGTGCGGCGGGTACCGCGCGGCGCCGGCCACAGGGTGCCCAGCCGGAGATCGCCGAACAGGTTGTCCATGCCTCCCCCAACAGGTTCGGGTTGCCGGTGGTTACGGGACCGTGACATCGGGTCAATTGTCCGGTGTGGTGCACGTGGTGCGTTGGCGGCGCGCAGTGGGCGCCGTGCGCCAATTCGGGTGGCGCGCGCCAGGAGTCGCCTTGCACTGGCCCGCCGGATGCCGGATCGTCGTTGCTGCACGAGGTGCCTCCGTCGTCCCGAGGGCGGCAACCCGCCTTTTCCTTACGGAAGTTGGCCGCATTCGGCGGCGCGTGGAGCCTCCTCGGCCGACCCGGCATGTGCCGGAGTCACGCCGGGCTGACTACCAGTGAACCGCTCACGGTGCGCGCGTAGTTCACCCGTGGGGGTGGCGAAAGGTGGCGTTTTCCGAGCCATGCTCCCCCGGATGGCCGATGGAGCGTTACGTTCGGCATACGGAAAGCAATGAACCGGTCACTTCGGTGGCCGGTATCGAGGCATGGCACAGCGCACCGAGGCACGGCACGAGGCACCGCAAGCACGGCACGTCGAGCACAAGAGCCCGCAACCGTCGGGCACACGATCGGGGCCCCGGCCGGGGCCGGGCGGGATGGGCGTTCGCATGGGAGACAAGCAACCGAACGAGAAGCTCACCTCGTGGTTCACCCGCAGCGGGTGGTCCAAGGGCGAGCTGGCCCGCCAGGTGAACCGCAAGGCGCGGCAGATCGGTGCGCACCACGTCAGCACCGACACCTCCCGGGTGCGCCGCTGGCTGGACGGCGAGCAGCCGCGCGAGCCGATCCCCAAGATCATGTCCGAGCTGTTCTCCGAGCGGTTCGGCTCGGTGGTCTCGGTCGAGGACCTCGGGCTGCGCGCCGCCGTCCCGGTCTCCACCGTCGGCGGCGGGGTCGACCTGCCGTGGAGCGGCGAGCAGACCGTCCAGCTGATCAGCGAGTACTCGCGCAGCGACCTGATGCTCAACCGCCGGGGCTTCCTCGGCACCTCGCTGGCCCTGACGGCCGGCGCCGCGCTGATCGAACCGATGCAGCGCTGGCTCACCCCCGGTCCCGGCGGAGCACCGATGCCCATCCTCACCGCGGCCAACGGCGGCGAGCCGCACACCGGCCGGCTCTCCGAGCCCGAGCTGCAACTGCTCGAGCAGACCACCGAGATGTTCCGCCAGTGGGACGCCCAGAACGGCGGCGGCCTGCGCCGCAAGGCCGTGGTCGGCCAGCTCCACGAGGTCACCGACCTGCTCCAGGAGACCTACCCTGAGCAGACCACCCGGCGGCTGTTCCGGCTCACCGCCGAGCTCGCGCACCTGGCCGGCTGGATGTCGTACGACGTCGGCATGCACCCGAGCGCGCAGAAGTACTACGTGCTCGCGCTGCACGCCGCCAAGGAGGCGGGGGACCGGCCGTTCGGCGCCCTGATCCTCACCGACATGAGCCGCCAGATGATCCACCTCAACCGGGGCGAGGACGCCCTGGAGCTGATCCACCTCGCCCAGTACGGCAGCCGCGACACTGCCGGCCCGCGCCAGCAGGCCCTGCTGTACGCGATGGAGGCCCGCGCCTACGCGACCATCGGCGAGGTCAACCGCTGCGCCCGGGCCGCCCGGCTGGCCGAGGACACCTTCAGCGACTGCCGGCCCGGCGACGACACCCCGGACTGGCTGAAGTTCTTCTCCGAGGCCGAGCTCAACGCGGAGAACGCGCACTCTTTCCGGGACCTGGCCTACCACTCCTCCCGCAGCCCGCTGTACGCCTCGATGGCCTCCCCGGTGATGGAGCGCGCGGTCGACCTGTTCCGGCAGGACGGCGAGCACGTCCGCTCGTACGCCTTCAACCTGGTCGGCATGGCCAGCGTCCACCTGCTGCAGAACGAGCCCGAGCAGGCCGCCGTGATGTGCGGGCAGGCCGTGGACATCGCCAAGAAGGTGCGCTCGGAGCGGCTCAACACCCGGGTGCGCAAGACCTCGGAGGCGGCCACCCGGCAGTACAAGGGCGTCCCTGAGGTCTCCCGGCTGGCCGAGCGGGTGGTCCAGGACATCCCGGAGTTCGCCGCGACCGCGATCTGACCGGCCCACACTCTGACCGACCCACGATCCGGCCGGCCCGCGACCTGACCGCCCGCCCGCCGGATCCGACCGCAGTGCCGCCGCGCCGGCCGTCCCCGCGCGCGATCCGGCCATGGTCCACCGAGGCTCCGACCGTGGAGGCCGCCGAAACTCGCATCCGAACGGGCTCCCCCGCCCCCGCAGCGAGACGGCCTCCACGGTCGGTGACGTTCCCGGCACGTCCGGTGCCGCGCGGCCGCACGGTATCGCAAGATCTGTCATGGCACGGCCGTAGTTCACGTCCTCGTAACGCGCGCGTCAACCACGTCACTGCGGTGAAACACCGAGCCGCATCGGCCGAAACCCGCCTTCGGCACTCTCCTCTTCATCGCCGACACCCCGGGTGGGCACGGGACAGGGATCCCGGGTGTGGAGCGGCTTTCATCCCAGAGGAGACGCCGATGCCGGACGGCTTCAGCGCGGGCGATACCGCCTTTGTGTTCATCTGTGCGGCCCTGGTCATGTTGATGACCCCGGGTCTGGCCTTCTTCTACGGAGGCATGGTCAGGGTCAAGAGCACACTCAACATGCTGGTCATGAGCTTCATCTCGCTCGCGATCGTCAGCGTGCTCTGGGTCCTGTACGGCTACACGCTGGCCTTCGGCCCGGACGCCGGGGCCGGCCTGATCGGCAACCTGGACTTCCTGGGAATGCGCGGGATCGGCCTGAACGACATCACCGGGACCATCCCGGTCACGGCGTTCTCGGCCTTCCAGCTGATGTTCGCGATCATCACCCCGGCGCTGATCAGCGGCGCCGTCGCGGACCGGACCAAGTTCACCGGCTGGGCCCTGTTCGTGGCCCTGTGGGTGACCGTCGTCTACTTCCCGGTCGCGCACTGGGTGTTCTTCTTCGACGGCGGCAACGGCGGCTGGCTCGGCGACCGCAACGGCGTGATCGACTTCGCCGGCGGTACCGCGGTGCACATCAACGCCGGTGTCGCGGGCCTCGCCCTGTGCCTGGTGCTCGGAAAGCGGGTCGGCTTCAAGAAGGACCCGATGCGGCCGCACAGCCTGCCGCTGGTGATGCTCGGCTCCGGCCTGCTCTGGTTCGGCTGGTTCGGCTTCAACGCCGGCTCGGCGCTGGCCGCCAACGGCGTGGCCGGCATGGCCTTCCTGAACACCCAGGTCGCCACCGCCGCCGCCGTGCTCGGCTGGCTCGCCTACGAGAAGATCAAGCACGGCGCGTTCACCACGCTGGGCGCCGCCTCCGGCGCGGTGGCCGGCCTGGTCGCCATCACCCCCGCCTGCGGCTCGGTCTCGCTGCTCGGCGCGATCGCCATCGGCATCGTCGCCGGCGCCGCCTGCGCCGCCGCGATCAGCCTCAAGTACCGCTTCAACTTCGACGACTCGCTCGACGTGGTCGGCGTCCACGCGGTCGGCGGCATCATCGGCTCGCTGGCGATCGGCCTCTTCGCCACCGGCCACGTCGGCCAGAGCGCCCAGGGCCTGTTCTACGGCGGCGGCCTCGGCCAGCTCGGCAAGCAGGCGATGGGTGTCGCCGTGGTCGCGGTCTACTCCTTCGTCCTGTCCTGGCTGCTCGGCCAGGCCATCCACAAGACCATCGGCCTGCGGGTCTCCGAGGACGTCGAGGTGGCCGGCATCGACCAGGCCGAGCACGCCGAGTCCGCCTACGACTTCTCCGCCGTCGGCGCCAGCCTCGGCCGGGCCGTCTCCGCCGCCACCGCCGCCCACACCACCGCCGCCGCCAAGAAGACCGAGGTCGACGCCTGATGAAGCTCATCACCGCAGTCATCAAGCCGCACCGCCTCGACGAGGTGAAGGACGCCCTGCAGGCGTTCGGGGTGCACGGCCTGACCGTCACCGAGGCCAGCGGCTACGGCCGGCAGCGCGGCCACACCGAGGTCTACCGGGGCGCCGAGTACACGGTGGACCTGGTGCCCAAGGTCCGCATCGAGATCCTGGTCGAGGACGACGACGCCGAGCAGCTGATCGACGTCGTGGTCAAGGCGGCCCGCACCGGCAAGATCGGCGACGGCAAGGTCTGGTCCGTCCCGGTCGAGACGGCGGTCCGGGTCCGGACCGGCGAGCGCGGGCCCGACGCGCTCTAGCGGAGCCCGGCGGCTCCCGCCGGACCGGCCCGCGCTGGTCCGACGTGATCTGCCGGCCAGGCCCTACCATTCAGCACAATCGGCCCCAGGCGGACCTGCCCACAGCAGGTCCGCCGCAGGCGTATCCGGCAGCGTCGCCGACGCGTACGCGGGGCACCGTCGCCGAGGCGCGTGAGGCACTGCCGCCGCAGGCGTACCAGGCACCCGCTTGCCACACGGATGGGGACCACGACGTGACCACGACCGACACCCACCCCTCCGGCCCGGCCCGCCCGGGCGACGACCACGGCGCGGACCGCGCCCGGCTGCTCGCCGACCCGGCGCTGTCCGGCGCCGAACGCCGCACCGCGCTGGCCGGGCTGACCGACCGCTGGCTGACCGGCCTGCACCGCAAGGCCGGCGCCCCGCCCGGCACCGCGCTGGTCGCGGTCGGCGGCTACGGCCGCGGCGAACTCTCCCCGCGCAGCGACCTGGACGTCCTGCTGCTGCACGACGGCGCCCTCGACCCCGAACTGCCCGAACGCCTCTGGTACCCGGTCTGGGACTCCGGCGCCGCCCTCGACCACTCGGTCCGCACCCTCGCCGAGGCCCGCGCGGTCGCCGCCGAGGACCTGAAGGCACAGCTGGGCCTGCTCGACGCCCGGCACGTCGCGGGCGACCCGGAGCTGACCGCGGCCCTGCGGTCGGCCGTCCTCGCCGACTGGCGGGCGGCCGCGCCCACCCGCCTGCCGGAACTGCACGAACTCGGCCGCGCCCGGGCCGAGCGGCACGGCGAGCTCTCCTTCCTCCTCGAACCCGACCTCAAGGAGGCCCGCGGCGGCCTGCGCGACGTGGTGGCGCTGCGCGCCATCGCCGCCACCTGGCTGGCGGACGCCCCGCGCGACGGCCTGGAGGCCGCCGCCGCCCGGCTGGCCGACGTCCGCGACGCCCTGCACCTGGTCACCGGCCGGGCCACCGAGCGGCTCAGCCTCCAGGACCAGGACCAGGTCGCCGCCCGGCTCGGCGTACTCGACGCGGACACCCTGCTCCGGCAGGTGTACGAGGCCGCCCGCACGATCACCTACGCGGGCGACGTCACCTGGCGCTCGGTCGACCGGATACTGGCCGCCCGCAGCGGCCGGGGCCGCCGGATCGCCCGCTTCGCCTTCCCGTTCGCCGGCGCTGGCCGGACCGGCGGCCAGCCCGCCAGGGGCGCGGTCGAACGCCGGCCGCTCGCCGAGGGCGTGGTGGAGCAGGACGGCGAGGCGGTGCTCGCCCAGGCGGCCCGTCCGGCCCAGGACCCGGTGCTGCCGCTGCGCGCGGCGGCCGCCGCCGCCCAGGCCGGGCTCACCATCTCGTACGCCACCGTGCGGCGGCTGGCCGCCGAGACCAGGCCGCTGCCGGTGCCGTGGCCGGACGAGGCCCGCGAGCAGCTGGTGACCCTGCTCGGCGCCGGGGAGGCCTGTCTGCCGGTCTGGGAGGCGCTGGAGGCGGAGGGCCTGGTCAGCCGGATGCTGCCGGACTGGGAGCGGGTCCGCTGCCGCCCGCAGCGCAACGCGGTCCACCGCTGGACGGTCGACCGGCACCTGATCGAGACGGCGGTCAGGGCCGCCGCGATGACCCGCCGGGTGGCCCGGCCCGACCTGCTGCTGGTCGCCGCGCTGCTGCACGACATCGGCAAGGGCTGGCCGGGCGACCACTCGGAGGCCGGCGAGGTGATCGTGCGCGACGTGGCGGCCCGGATGGGCTTCGACCGGGCGGACACCGAGACGCTGGCCCTGCTGGTCAGGCACCACCTGACCCTGATCGACACGGCGACCCGGCGGGACCCGGACGACCCCGCCACCGTCGACCTGATCACCAAGGTGGTGGGCGGCCTGCCGCAGCTGGAACTGCTGCACGCGCTCACCGAGGCGGACGCCACCGCGACCGGTCCGGCGGCCTGGAGCAGCTGGCGGGCCTCCCTGGTGTCCGGCCTGGTGGCCCGCGCGGCCGCCCAGCTGGCAGGCGACGCCGGCTTCCCGGCCGACGCCGAGCCGACCGCCGACGAGGAGCGCCTCGCCGTCGAGGCCGCCCGCACCGGCGGCCCGGCGCTGGCCCTGCACGCCGAGACCGACCACGAGGCGCCGGCCACCGAACCGATGGGAGTCGAGCTGACCCTCGCCATCCCGGACCGCCCCGGCCTGCTGGGTACCGTCGCCGGGGTGCTCGCCCTGCACCGGCTGCGGGTACGCGCCGCGAGCCTGCGCGAGCTCGACCCGGTCGGCGCCGGGCCGGTGCTGGTGATCTCCTGGACGGTCGCCGCCGAGTACGGCGAGCTGCCCGAGACCGCCCGGCTGCGGGCCGACCTGCGGCGCGCGCTGGAGGGCTCGCTGGACGTGTCCCGCAAGCTGGCCGAGCGGGACGCCGCCGCGCCGCGCCGCCGGGGCATCACCACCCCGCCACCGGTGGTCGCCGTCGCCCCGGGCGCCTCGCGCAGCGCCACCATCCTGGAGGTCCGCGCGCACGACGCCCCCGGGCTGCTGCACCGGATCGGCCGGGCGCTGGACGCGGCGGGCGTGCGGGTGCGGACCGCGCACGTGTCCACCCTGGGCGCGGACGCCGTCGACGCCTTCTACGTCACCGACCCGGCCGGCCGGGCGCTGAGCACCGAGCGGGCCCGCGAGGTGGCCCGGGAGGTGCAGCAGGCACTGGCCTGAGCGGGGACACCTGGGGCGGTGCCCGTGGGCGGGCGGGCCCGGGGACGGACCTGCCGCTGCTGACGGAGGTGCTGGTCAGTGCGGTGCCCGCCGGTCGGGGGACCGCGCGCTGGGACGGGGTGGAGACCGTTCGGCGGGTGGGCGGATACCCTGGGGGCGACGACAGTACCCGTAACCGATGCCGCAAGGGACCCGCGACCGACGTGTTCGACACTCTTTCCGACCGCCTCGCAGCGACGTTCAAGAACCTCCGGGGCAAGGGCCGCCTCAGCGAGGCGGACATCGACGCCACCGCGCGCGAGATCCGGATCGCCCTGCTCGAGGCGGACGTCGCGCTCCCCGTCGTGCGGGCCTTCATCAAGCAGGTCAAGGACCGCGCCCTCGGCTCCGAGGTCTCCGGCGCGCTGAACCCGGCCCAGCAGATCATCAAGATCGTCAACGAGGAGCTCATCAGCATCCTCGGTGGCGAGACCCGCCGCCTGCGGTACGCCAAGACCGGCCCGACCGTGATCATGCTGGCCGGTCTCCAGGGTGCCGGTAAGACCACCCTGGCGGGCAAGCTCGGCCACTGGCTGAAGAGCCAGAAGCACACCCCGCTGCTGGTCGCCTGCGACCTCCAGCGCCCCAACGCCGTCACCCAGCTCGGCGTGGTCGCCGAGCGCGCCGGGGTGGCCTTCTACGGCCCGCAGCCGGGCAACGGCGTCGGCGACCCGGTGCAGGTGGCCCGCGACTCGATCGAGTACGCGAAGCAGAAGCAGTTCGACGTGGTCATCGTCGACACCGCCGGCCGCCTGGGCATCGACGCCGAGCTGATGCAGCAGGCCGCGGACATCCGCGCCGCCGTCGACCCGGACGAGGTCCTGTTCGTCGTCGACGCCATGGTCGGCCAGGACGCGGTCACCACCGCGCAGGCCTTCCTCGAGGGCGTCGACTTCACCGGCGTGGTGCTCTCCAAGCTGGACGGCGACGCCCGCGGTGGCGCCGCGCTCTCGGTGGCCCACGTCACCGGCCGCCAGATCATGTTCGCCTCCAACGGCGAGAAGGTCGACGACTTCGACGCCTTCCACCCGGACCGGATGGCCTCGCGCATCCTCGGCATGGGCGACATGCTCAGCCTGATCGAGAAGGCCGAGCAGACCTTCTCCCAGGCCGAGGCCGAGAAGATGGCCGCCAAGCTGCAGGGCGGCGGCAAGGACTTCACCCTCGACGACTTCCTGGGCCAGCTGGAGCAGGTCCGGAAGATGGGCTCGATCTCCAAGCTGCTCGGCATGCTGCCCGGCATGGGCCAGATCCGGGAGCAGATCAACAACATCGACGACAAGGACGTCGACCGCGTCGGCGCCATCATCAAGTCGATGACCCCGGCCGAGCGGGCCGACCCGAAGATCATCAACGGCTCGCGCCGGGCCCGCATCGCCAAGGGTTCGGGCTCGGGCGTCGGCGAGGTCAACAACCTGGTCGAGCGCTTCTTCGACGCCCGCAAGATGATGTCCGCGATGGCCTCCGGGAAGGGCATCCCCGGCATGCCGGGCATCCCCGGGATGGGCGGCGGCGGCAAGAAGTCCGCCAAGAAGGCCCAGCCCGCCAAGGGCCGCAAGAAGTCCGGCAACCCGCTGAAGCGGGCCCAGGAGGAGGCCGCGGCCGCCGAGCGCCGCGCGCTCGGCCCCGGCGGCGCCCAGCAGGCCCCGGCCCCCGGCGGGGCGTTCGGCCTCGGCGCGGGCAAGGGCCCGGCCGACTTCGAACTGCCCAAGGAGTTCCGGGACCTGATCTGACGGTCCGCCTCCCGCGACGCCTACGGCCCGCCGCCCTCCGGGGTGGCGGGCCGTCGCCGTCCCGGGCGGCGGGTCGCGGGCCCTGGTGGGGCCGTGCTAGGAACTCGCCCGCCCGGCGGCGCGGGGAATGGCCGATGATGGTCCGATGCGAGTGAGGATCCGGGCGCCGAGGCCCGCAGACGCTGAACCGTACGCCGAGGCGGTGCGCCGGTCCGCCGACCACATCGGCCGCTGGAACCCGGTCGAGCCGGACGGGCTGCCGGAGCTGCTGGAGCGTCAGGGACCGGGGCTGCGGACGTACCTGATCGAGGACATCGCCACCGGCGGCCTGGTCGGCAAGTGCAACGTCGCCAACATCGTGCTCGGCCGGTTCTGCAACGCCGCCCTCGGCTACGACTCCTACCTGCCGTTCGCCGGCACCGGGCTGATGACCGAGGGCATGCGGCTGGTGGTCGAGCGCTGCTTCACCCCGCCCGAGCGGGGCGGCCTCGGCCTGCACCGCCTGGAGATCAACGTCCAGCCCGACAACGAACGCTCGATCGCCCTGGCCCGCAGGCTCGGGTTCCGGCACGAGGGCTTCACCCCGCGGATGCTCTACCTGGCCGGCGCCTGGCGGGACCACGAGCGCTTCGCCCTCACGGCGGAGGAGTGGCCCCCGGCCGGGCCGGACGGCCGCTGACCCGGCCCGGATCCCACGCGGACGCCCGCCCGGCCGCCGCCCGGCCGCCGCCCGGACCCGCGCTCGGCCGCCGTCGGCCTGGGCCGGGGTCGGGGGTCGTCGGCCGGGGCCTGGGTCCGGGGCGCCAGGTGGGCCGGTCGGGCTGTCAGTGCGGCTGTTCGGCCACCACGTAGCGGAACAGGTTGACCATCCGCACCGAGCCGTCCGGCCGCACGTACGGGTGCAGCGCCTCCTCCAGCTCCTTGCGGACCAGGGTCGGCCCCGAGTCCTCGACCGCGCTGTCGAACAGGCCGGTCGACAGCATGCCGCGCACCGCGCTCTCCGGATCGGGGTACGCGAACGGGCAGTTCACCCGCCCGCTGCCGGCCGGCCGTAGACCGGCGCCGCTCAGCAGCTGCTCCAGCCCGCCAGGGCCGCCGAGCGCGAACGGCGCGTAGGCCCGACTGCGCACCGACAGCCGGCGCGCGACGTCCAGCGCGCCCGCGCTCTCGCAGCGCTCGGCCGGGCCCCACGAGGCGAGCACCAGGTGCCCGCCCTGGAGGGTCAGGCCGGCCGCCTCGGCGACCAGCGCGGCCGGGTCACGGACGTAGGGGAGCTGCTCGAAAACGGTGACCAGCGAATGGGCCGCCCGGGGGATGCCGTACGCCGACCGGGTGAGACGCCCGGTACCGCGTCCACCCCCCGCCGACTCGGACAGCACCCGCAGTCCGCGGCCCTCCGCGAGCTCCCTCAGCTCGGCCTCCGGTTCCTGCCCCGACACCTGCGCCCCGCGCTCCTCGGCGAGCAGCAGGGCCAGGCCCGACCGGCACCCGAGACTGAGCACGCTGGTGGCCGGACCGACCTCCAGCCGCTCGTAGACCGCCTGGTAGAGCGGTACCAGCATGCGCTCCTGGATCTCCGCCCAGTCCCGCGCCCGGCCGTGCGACCCCGCCGTGCCGTCGGTGTCGGGGCGCTGTGCGGTCGTGCCGGCCACGTGCGCTGAAGCCATCGCGGACTCCCATCCGGTTCTGGATTCCGATGTCTGCATCGGCGTCTGTTTCGGTGTCTACAGCTCCCCCCGACGACCCCGCCCCGCATCCAGCGAACAGCGGCCGGGGCCCGGCGTCCAGAGGGGTGCGAGCAGGTATCCGCGCGCCGCGGTGGTGCGCCGGTGGGATGCGCCGGTGGGTCCCGTCCGCGCGGGCCGCCCGTTCGGCAGGTAAACCGATTCACAGTCGGCGGCCGAGTCCCCGTACCATCTGCCCCATGGCTAAGGCACCCGTTCTCACCCCCCAGGCGGACGACTTCCCCCGCTGGTACCAGGACCTCATCAACAAGGCCGAGCTGGCCGACAACGGTCCGGTGCGCGGCACCATGGTCATCCGACCGTACGGCTACAGCCTGTGGGAGCGGATGCAGCAGGAGATGGACGCGCGGATCAAGAAGGCCGGCGCGCAGAACGCCTACTTCCCGATGTTCATCCCGCAGTCGTACCTGACCCGGGAGGCCGAGCACGTCGAGGGCTTCGCCCCCGAGCTGGCGGTCGTCACCCACGGCGGCGGCAAGCAGCTGGAGGAGCCGGTCGTCGTCCGGCCCACCTCCGAGACGATCATCAACGAGTACTTCTCCAAGTGGATCCAGAGCCACCGCGACCTGCCCCTGCTGATCAACCAGTGGGCCAACGTGGTCCGCTGGGAGCTGCGCCCGCGCGTCTTCCTGCGCACCACCGAGTTCCTCTGGCAGGAGGGCCACACCGCCCACGCCACGTACGAGGACGCGCGTGAGTACGCCTCGCGGATCCACACCGACGTCTACGGCGACTTCATGACCAACGTGCTGGGCATCGACGTGGTGCTCGGCCGCAAGACCGCCAAGGAGCGGTTCGCCGGCGCGATCAACACCCTCACGCTCGAGGCCATGATGGGCGACGGCAAGGCCCTGCAGATGGGCACCAGCCATGAGTTGGGCCAGAACTTCGCCAAGGCCTTCAACACCACCTTCCTGTCCGGCGGGGACCAGCGCGACCACGTCTGGCAGACCTCCTGGGGCGTCTCCACCCGCATGGTCGGCGGCCTGATCATGTCCCACGGTGACGACAACGGCCTGCGCGTCCCGCCGCGGCTCGCCGCAGTCCAGGCCGTCGTCCTCGCCATCAAGGGCGACGACGCGGTGCTGGCCAAGGTCCGCGAGATCGGCGCCCAGCTGGAGGCCGTCGGCATCCGCGTCGTGGTCGACGACCGCACCGACACCCCGTTCGGCCGCCGCGCCGTCGACTGGGAGCTCAAGGGCGTACCGCTGCGCATCGAGGTCGGCCCGCGCGACCTGGAGAACGGCACCGCCATGCTGGCCCGCCGCATCCCCGGCGGCAAGGAGCCGGTGGCCGTCGACGCCCTGGCCGCACTGCTGCCCGGGATCCTGGAGGAGGACCAGGCGCTGCTGCTGCGCCAGTCCCGCGAGCGCCGCGAGTCCCGGACCGTCGACGTCAAGGACCTGGACGAGGCCGTCGAGGCCGCCGCCACCGGCTGGGGCCGGATCTCCTGGGCCGAGCTCGGCCCCGAGGGCGAGGCCAAGCTGGCCGAGCAGGGCGTCTCGGTGCGCTGCATCATCGCCGCCGACGGCTCCGTGCCGGCCACCGACGACCAGGACGGCAACATCGCGATCGTGGCCCGCGCCTACTGACATCCTGGTCCGCGTCCACGGACGCGGCCCGGCTCCCGAGCCGGTGGGCCCGGACCGACCGGTCCGGGCCCACCGGCACACGGACGGAGGCCCGGCCGGAGGGGTCGGGCCGCTCCGGTGGTCCGACGGTTCGGCGGGTGGTTCGGCGGGGGTGTCCTTCGGCCTGTTCCACGGTCGGACTTTTCGGTATCCACGGCCGTTGACGTCCGTTCGAATGCCGTTCGCCATCCCGTCCGTGTTCTCTGCTGAGACTACTCACCAGTCAACTGCCGGTCGCGCTGAACTAGCGGTACGGTATACGGCCCGTGGCCCTGTCAATTTCGGTCAGGCCACGGGCCGTACGTCCAACGGGCGTCGGCGCCCTGGGGCGATAGCCGAGAGTCCGTCGAATCCGGCGGACCGAGAGTTGCAGGGGGTTGGTCTTGCGTCAGATCCGAGCAGCGCAATTCGCGCACAGCTGTGTATTCCTGAGAGTTTCCTGGGAATTCCCCGCGAACGGGAACTCGTGGAACACCGGCTCTCTTCCCAACGTTGGTACAGCGTGAGCACGACACAGCCTCTCGTCCTGGCGGCCGAACTGGCCGCCGCCTGGAGCGACATCCAGGCCCACCACCAGGACCTCCCCGACCTGGCCTCGCCCGAGGCGCTGATCGGTGAGTCCTCCTCGGCCTGCGGCACCCGGCTCGACTTCGAGCGGCTGCTGCACGAAGCCGCCCACGGCCTGGCCGCCGCCCGCGAGATCCGCGACACCTCCCGGGCCGGCCGGTACCACAACAGGCGCTTCCTGATGCTCGCGTCCGAGCTCGGGCTGGCCCACCCGGTGGAACCGCACGCCAGTAGCGGCTTCTCCCAGGTGACCATGCTCAACGACACCCGGGACCGCTACTCCAGCACCATCGAGCGGCTCGACCGCGCGCTGGGCGCCCACCAGCTGGCCGTGGCCGGCGAAGGCGGGCACCGGGCGTTCCGCGGCCCGGCCGCGCGGCACGGTTCGTCGGGTGGCGGCGTGCGGGTCAAGGCCGTCTGCGGTTGTGGCCGGAACGTGCGGGTGGTTCCTTCGGTGCTCGCCCAGGCCTCGATCGTCTGCGGTGCCTGCCAGCAGCCGTTCAAGATCTCGTAACGCAGCGCCGACACCGACCGCCGCGGTCCGTACCCGGTGCCCGGTAACCGTTACTCGGCGATCCGGTACACCGCGCTCCGCGCTCGTACTCCGTACTCTGCCGCCTGCCCGTGCGGTGGGTGCGCAACCGCCGGCCTCGGCGGGTGCGACGGGCAGCAGACCACGGAGCGTGACCTCCGCCGACAGCCCGGCCCGGCCGGACCGGCTCCGGAGGGCGCGGCGAAGGACAGCGGCACAGCAGTACCGCAGTACCAGCAGCACCGCAGTACCCGTAGTGGCTGCGCGCGGGCGCAGACACAGACGCAGAGGCTGAACCGAAGCAGTTGCAGTAGCAGCAGAGGCTGTACGACTTGAGGGCGACAGCGCCGGGCCGGTCCGACCGGTGGGCGATCCAGTCGGCCGACTGTCCGAGGCCGCTGTCCACTGCCGCCGTGTGGCTGTTCGGCTCTACCGGGGGCGGGGACCCTCGGTCGGGCCGACCTGCCCCGGTATGGCAGAATGGACAGCTGAGTACTCGGCAGCCGAGCAGGACCCCTCTCTCCTACGGCTGGCGTGTCCCTTGAACGGCCGGGCCCGCAACCCCACGCGGAGCCAGTGGTCGCTCACCCACGTCAACACCAGGAGAATCCACTCCCGTGGCAGTCAAGATCAAGCTCAAGCGTCTCGGCAAGATTCGCTCCCCGCACTACCGCATCGTCGTCGCCGACTCGCGCACCAAGCGTGACGGCCGCGCGATCGAGGAGATCGGCATCTACCAGCCGACCTACAACCCCTCGAAGATCGAGGTCGACACCGACCGCGCCCAGTACTGGCTGTCCGTCGGCGCCCAGCCGACCGAGCCCGTGCTCGCCATCCTCAAGCTGACCGGCGACTGGCAGAAGTTCAAGGGCCTGCCGGCCCCGGCGCCGCTGAAGGTCGCCGAGCCCAAGGTCGAGGACTTCTCGCACCTCTTCGCGAAGGCCGTCGCCGGCTTCGAGGACGCCACCACCGGTGTCGCCATCACCCCGAAGGCCAAGAAGGCGGACAAGGCTGACGAGGCCGAGGCCGCTTCCACCGAGGCCTGAGCGTGATCGAGGAAGCCCTCGACCACCTGGTGAAGGGCATCGTCGAGCACCCCGACGAGGTGCAGGTGCGTTCGCGCCAGCTGCGTCGGGGCCACACCATCGAGGTGCGCGTGCACCCCGATGACCTCGGCAAGGTGATCGGCCGTGGCGGTCGCACGGCGCGCGCGCTGCGCACCGTGGTCGGCGCCCTCGGCGGTCGCAACGTCCGGGTCGACCTGGTCGACGTGGACAGCATTCGCTGACACTAGACCGTCAGGTTTCTGGGCCGGCCGGGACGCTTAGTCGTCCCGGCCGGCCCTTCCTCGTTCCACGAGGCGCTCTCGGCTTTCGATTCTCGGCTCTCGGCTCTCGGCTATCGGCTTTTGGCTCCTCGGGGCTCAGGGCTCGGGGGCCGGAGCTCGGGCCGGGGTCCCGTGGGCCCGAGATGGCCGGTTCCCGGTCAGCAAGACTTCCATTTCTTCTTCCGCCACCTCTGCTCAGCTGCTCAGCCCAGCAGTGCACGACACCAGGAGAGCGATCACCGTGCAGCTCGTCGTCGGCAAGATCGGCCGTGCCCACGGCATCAAGGGCGACGTCAGCGTCGAGGTCCGTACCGATGAGCCGGAGCTCCGGCTCGGTCCCGGTGCGGTCCTGCTCACCGACCCGGCCTCGGCCGGCCCGCTGACCGTCGAGTCCGGCAAGGTGCACAGCGGCCGGTTGCTGCTGCGCTTCGCCGGCGTCAAGGACCGCAACGGCGCCGAGGCGCTGCGGGGCACCGTCCTGATCGCCGAGGTGGACCCTGAGGAGACCCCGGACGACCCGGAGGAGTACTACGACCACCAGCTCATCGGCCTGGATGTCGTGCTCACCGACGGGACTCCGGTCGGCGAGATCACCGAGGTGATCCACCTGCCGTACCAGGACCTGCTCACCGTCACCAAGGCTGACGGCACGGAGGTGCTGGTGCCCTTCGTCACCCGGATCGTGCCGACGATCGACCTGGAGAACCAGCGGGCCGTCATCGACCCGCCCGCCGGTCTGATCGACCCGATCGAGGCCGACGAGGCCGACGAGGCCGGCGGCCCGGAGACGGCGGCCGGTGCTGCAGGTTCCGACGGCGCTGCCGGCTTTGAGGGTGCCGACTCCGAGGGTGCTGGTACCGAGGGTGCCGGCACCGAGGGTGGCGGGGGCGCCGCGTGAGCCGGATGCGGATCGACGTCATCACGATCTTCCCCGAGTACCTGGAGCCGCTGAACGTCTCCCTGGTGGGCAAGGCCCGGGCGCGCGGCCAGCTGGACGTCCACCTGCACGACCTTCGGTCGTGGACCACTGACGTGCACCGTACGGTCGACGACACCCCGTACGGGGGCGGTCCCGGCATGGTGATGAAGCCGGAACCATGGGGCGCTGCGCTGGACGCCGTGCTCGCCCAGGGGGCGGACGCCCTCGCGAGCGGGGAAGGTGCCGACGCTGGCGCTGCCGCCGGCGCTGGCGAAGGCAGCGGCGATGGTGGAGTGCCCGCGGGTGAGGTGCCGACCCTGGTCGTCCCCACGCCGAGCGGACGTCCGTTCACCCAGGAGCTCGCACAGGAACTCGCCGGGCGTCCGTGGCTCGCCTTCGCTCCCGCCCGGTACGAGGGCATCGATCGCCGCGTCATCGAGGAGGCCGCGACCCGGATGCCGGTCGTCGAGGCCTCGATCGGCGACTACGTGCTGGCCGGGGGCGAGGTGGCCGTGCTGGTGATGGTCGAGGCCATCGCCCGGCTGCTGCCCGGAGTGCTCGGCAACGCCGAGTCCCACCGCGACGACTCCTTCGCCCCCGGGGCGATGGCCGACCTGCTGGAGGGCCCCGTCTACACCAAGCCCGCCGAGTGGCGCGGCCGCGAGGTCCCCGAGGTGCTGCTCAGCGGTCACCACGGCAAGATTGCCCGCTGGCGCCGGGAGCAGGCGTTCGCCCGCACCCTGGCGCACCGTCCCGACCTGGTGGATCGCTGGCAGCTCGGAGCCTTCGACAAGAAGGAACGGGAGGCCCTCAGTGTGCTCGGCCTGCGGTGGGACGGCGAGGCGGGCCGATTTCGGTCCGTGGCCGATGCTGTGGAAGAATAGGCGACTGTTGTCTGTCGCTGGGTGCCCCTGAGGGGTGCCACGTGGACCGGTGCCCCCGCCGCGGGGGGATCACCGCCAGCCGATGCGGCCCGCAGCAAACCCCATTGTGACGATTTTCCGTGGGCGGCCCGTGGCGCCTGCGATGGAGAGCAAAATGAGCAACAAGCTCGCTGCTGTCGACGCTGCTTCGCTGCGTACCGACATCCCGGCCTTCCGCGCCGGTGACACCCTGAAGGTTCACGTCCGGGTCATCGAGGGCAACCGCTCCCGTGTCCAGGTCTTCCAGGGCGTCGTCATCCGTCGCCACGGCGCCGGCGTCGGTGAGACCTTCACCGTCCGCAAGGTCAGCTTCAACGTCGGCGTGGAGCGCACCTTCCCGGTGCACACCCCGGTCGTCGAGAAGATCGAGGTCGTGACCCGCGGTGCGGTTCGCCGCGCCAAGCTGTACTACCTCCGTGACCTGCGCGGCAAGGCCGCGAAGATCAAGGAGAAGCGCGACAACTGATCGGACGGCTCCGGCCTCCGGAGCCGCTTCCGCTCGGGTCGTGCCGGGCTCTCTTCACGGCTGGTGCCGTGGGGATAAGCTCAGCGCGATGAGCACGCACGAACCACCCACGGACCGCGTCAGCAGTCCCGTACCTCCAGGTGCGGACCCGCTGGCGCGGTCCGTGGTCGTTTCCGGCCCGGTCGCCGACCCCGAAGCGGGGACTGGAACCGGTGCTGGTCCTGGGCCTGCCATTGGGCCCGCCACGGGTCCTGGCCTTGGCGGTGGCGGCGCTGGCGGCGGTGGTGGCGGTGGTGGTCTCGGCCTTGGTGCGGGCACGCACGCTGGAACGGCGGCTCAGGTCGCAGGGGACGGTGTGGCGGTTGCCACGTCCGAGCCGACGGCTGGGGACGTGGACGGGACAGCGGACAGTACCGGCCCGGCCGGTCGCCGGACCGCGGCGCGGCGGGCGCTCTCCCGGGACCTGCTGTTGGTCCTCGGCGTCTGCGTGGTGACGCTGTTGCTGGTCAACGCCTTCGTGGCGCGCCCGTTCGCGGTGCCGTCGGAGTCGATGGAGAACACTCTGCAGCCAGGCGACCGGCTCGTGGTGAACCGCCTTGCCTATGCCTTCGGCGGCAAGGTGCAGCGCGGGGACGTCATCGTGTTCGACGGGACGGGTTCCTTCCTTCCGTACGCGGCCGAGCCGGCGCAGCCGCGCAAGATGCTTGCCGAACTCGGCCTGGTGCCGACCGGGAACTCGGTCTTCGTGAAACGGGTGATCGGTGTAGGCGGTGACCGGGTGACCTGCTGCGGGGCGGACGGCCGCCTCCGGGTGAACGGTGTGCCCCTCGACGAGTCCGACTACCTCGCTCCCGGCGACGCCCCCTCGACCGTGGCCTTCGACGTGGTCGTGCCGGCCGGGAAACTCTGGGTGATGGGCGACCACCGGAGTGACTCCAGGGATTCCAGGGATCACCTCGGCGAGCCCGGTGGCGGTACCGTCCCTGAAAAGAAGGTGATCGGCAAGGCGGACTGGGTGGTGTATCCGGTGGGGCGGTGGACGTCTCTCGACCGGCCTTCCGGCTTCTCGGCGATTGGGGGGACCACCGCACATGGGGACCAGGGGTAGGGGAAAGGTGACCGACGGGCCGATATCCGGTGCCGGTTCCAGCACCGGTACCGAACCCGGCTACGGACCTGCGGGGCCGGACGAGTACGGCGACTACACCGTTTACGACGATTCCGGTCCCTCCTGGGGGGCCTCTCGGGGGGCCGCCCGGACGGCGTCGTCCCCGGCACCCGTCCGTGGCCGGGCGGAGCGTCGTCGGACGGCCCAGCGCGCGGCCCGCCGCAGGCGCCGGTCACTGCTGCGCGAGCTGCCGTTGATCGCAGTGGTGGCCCTGATCATCGCTGTCATCCTGAAGACCTTCCTCGTCCAGGTGTTCGTGATCCCCTCCGGCTCGATGGAGCAGACCATCCAGGTGGGCGACCGGGTACTGGTCGACCGGCTGACGCCGTGGTTCGGCAGTGAGCCGGGCCGCGGTGATGTGGTGGTGTTCCAGGACCCTGGCGGCTGGCTCGAACAGGACCACGCGCGCTCCACCGACGGCCCGGTCATGCGCCGGGTGAAGTCCGCTCTGGCCACGGTGGGGCTGATCCCGTCCGACAACGGCGACCTGATCAAGCGGGTCATCGGGTTGCCCGGCGACACGGTCGAATGCTGCGACGAGCAGGGCCGGTTGAGCGTCAACGGCACCCCGCTCGACGAGCCGTACATCGCTGCCGGGAACGCGCCGTCCCGGCAGCCGTTCAAGGTGACGGTTCCGGCGGGCCGGCTGTGGGTGATGGGTGACCACCGCGACCTGTCGGCGGACTCCCGCTTCCACATGGCCAATCCGGGGAACGGCACGATTCCGATCAGCAACGTCGTGGGCCGGGCCTTCATGATCGCCTGGCCGGTGTCGCGGGTCGGTCAACTCGGTGCACCGACATCACTCTCCTCCTTGCCGACCCGTCCGGTCGCCGCCGGGCGCGGGGAAGCGCCGGTGGCCGTCGGTGTCCCCGGCTCCCAATTGCCTCCCGGCCGGCCGGATCCTGCGGAACCTCCGCTCGTTATGGGTGTGTTGGGCGTTCTTCCGGTCCTCGTGCGCCGACGGCAGTAGACCCGGAGGTGATCGGCGGTGGCCCCGCCGATCTGCCGGACCGCCGTGTGGGAGCACCGGCGCGTCGACCGGGAGTGATAGAGAAGTGCTGGAGTACCGGGTGTCGGCCGTTCGGTGCCGTATCGTTCGATGCCGCATCGTCCGGTGTGCTGCCCGGTCGTCCCCAAGGCTGCGCTGGTGTCAGGAGTGTCCCCATCGGGCAGTTCTGAGGCGGGTTGACGGTCGATCACGCAACGTGGTGCCCGCTGTGCGGCACTGGTGAACGCGGGCGCACGGGCGTCCGCACAGCAGGGAGGAGATGTCGTGGGGGATCTGGTGATCGGTGCCCGCTCGGGCGCCCCGGAGCCCGAGGGCGCCGGGGGCCGTGGGGTCCGGTCGGCCGACGCCGAGCCGTCCGCCGAATCCGCGGGGGCCGGTACGGCTTCGCGGCAGGGCGGTCCGGCTGACAGTCAGGGCGGCGCGGACGGTTTCGAGGCCGGGGCACCCGGTGGGTCGGACGACAGCGGCGCCGGCAACGGCAAGGGCGGAGGCGGTGACGACGAGGGCGGTACGCCTGCGTCGAACCCCCAGAAGCAGCGGTCCTTCCTGAAGGAGCTGCCGATCCTGATCGGCATCGCGCTGATCCTGGCCCTGGTCATCAAGACCTTCTTCGTTCAGGCCTTCTCCATCCCGTCAGGATCCATGGAGAACACCCTGCAGGTCGGTGACCGGGTGCTGGTCGACAAGCTGACTCCCTGGTTCGGCGCCGAGCCCAAGCGCGGCGAGGTCGTGGTCTTCCAGGACCCGGGCGGTTGGCTGAACGACGAAGCGCCGAAGCGGAGCGACAGCGCCCTCGTCCGAGGCGTCCAGGACGTGTTCAGCTTCATCGGCCTGATGCCGTCCAGCAATGAGAAGGACCTGATCAAGCGGGTCATCGCGGTCGGGGGCGACACGGTCGAGTGCGAGGGCAGCGGTCCGGTCAAGGTGAACGGCATCGCACTCGACGAGCCGTACATCTACCCGGGAAACACTCCTTGCGGTGAGAAGCCGTTCGGGCCGGTCAAGGTCCCCGAGGGCCGTATCTGGGTGATGGGTGACCACCGCGGCAACTCGCTCGACTCCCGTTACCACCAGGACCAGCCCGGTGGCGGCACGGTGCCGGTGGAGAACGTGGTCGGCCGCGCCTTCGTCGTCGCATGGCCCGTCGGGGACTGGGCGACTCTCCCGGTGCCCGAGACCTTCGACCAGAAGGGCCTGTCGGCGGCGGGACCGCTGGCACCCCCGCTGGCCGGGGCGGCAGCTGCGCTGCCCGCCGTGTGGTGGCTGCGCCGGCGGCGTTGACCGGCCAATCTCCTGCCGAGCGACTTCGGCCGGAACGACGCTGATCTGTGGCCGACTCTTGCGCGGGCCTCGGTACTCGTGAGTAATCTGCTCGCACGTGCCGTGGCCCGCGAGTCTTTCGGGGGCTGTGGTGGCGCTCCGCTTCCCGGCATCGGCCGATCGGAGGTGAGTCCGACAGCGGGTGCGATGTTTGCTCCCGGCACCGGTCGGGCCCACGCGGCGGGCCGAACAGATGGGGTTGATGGCGATGAGCAGTGTGGCGGAGCGTGCGGCGACCGCGCCGGCGGCTTCCCGGCCGCGGCGGAGCAAGGCTGTGGTGCTGCAGGGGGCGGTGATCGCCCTCGGCTTCGTGATGCTGGTGGTCGGCTTCGCCGTGATCGCCGTGGACTACCGGCCGTACCGGATCCCCAGCGCTTCGATGACCCCGACCATCGAGGTCGGTGAGACGGTGCTGGCCCGCAAGGTCGACGGTGGCGCCGTCGGCCGCGGCGACATCGTGATCTTTCAGGACCCGGTCTGGGGAAACGCCGAGCTGATCAAGCGCGTTGTCGCAGTCGGCGGTGACACGGTGGCCTGCTGCGACAACGGGCAGCGGCTCACCGTCAACGGCGTTGCGATCGACGAGCCCTACCTCAACCAGGGCACCGGACCCGGTGACCCGTTCAGCATCACCGTGCCGGCGGGCAGACTCTTCCTCATGGGCGACTTCCGGGCCAACTCGCTGGACTCGCGCAGCCACCTGGAGATCGCCTCGGGCACGGTGGCCGCCTCTGCCGTGAAGGCGCGCGTGGAGGCGACGGTCCTGCCGATCGCGCGGACCGGGGTGCACAAGCGCACCTCGGCCTTCGACAGCATCGGCGCACCGACCGCGCACGGACCGGGGCCGCTGCGACCGGCGGTGTACGCAATGGTGGTAGGCGTCTCCCTGGTGGTGCTGGCGTCCGGGATCGGCTCGATCGTGTCGCTGGCCCGCTGGACCAGGAGGCGCGGCAAGCGTTGACCTCAGCCGCGCCCGTACCCGAGCCCACCTTCCCGTCCCCGTTCGCAACGGGGGCGGCGGGGACAGACTGGGCGGCCGGGCGGTCAGCAACCAGTGCCACGGCGCCACGCTCAGTCGCCGGGCTCGGATCCGCAGGACGGAGGTGTACCCGGTGCCGGTGATCCGACGCAGGGCGGCCAGGGTTCTGCTGCTGGACGGGGCGGACCGGGTCCTGCTGCTCCACGGATCCGATCCCGCCGTCCCGGACGACAAGTGGTGGATTACCCCGGGCGGCGGAGTGGAACCCGGCGAAGACCTTGAGACCGCCGCTCTCCGCGAGCTCGCGGAAGAGCTCGGACCGTTCGAGGTACGGCTGGGACCGCTGGTGGCGTACGGCACGACTGCTTTCTCCTATCAAGGGCAGCATTTCGAGCAGGAACAGTGGTTCCACCTGGCCCGGACCAGCCGGACCGACCTGGGTCTGGCCAGGAGCGGGGAGGAGGAGCACGCGACACTGCTCGGGGTGCGGTGGTGGACGCTCGCGGAACTGCGGGCGACGGACGAGGTCGTCTATCCGGCCGGGCTGGCCGGGTTGCTGGAACATCTGTTCACCGCTGGTCCGCCGGACCAGCCGGTAAGGCTCTGACAACAGGTGCCGTGGTCCACAATGGGGTGGACGTGACGAGTTGAGGGGACGCTTGGATGAGTGCCGAAGACCTCGAGAAGTACGAGACCGAGATGGAGCTCAAGCTCTACCGGGAGTACCGGGATGTCGTCGGTCTGTTCAAGTACGTGATCGAGACAGAACGGCGCTTCTACCTCACCAACGACTACGACCTGCAGGTTCACTCGGTCCAGGGCGAGGTGTTCTTCGAGGTGTCGATGGCGGATGCCTGGGTCTGGGACATGTACCGGCCGGCCCGGTTCGTCCGCAAGGTGCGGGTGCTGACGTTCAAGGACGTCAACATCGAGGAGCTGGCGAAGAGCGACCTTGAGCTGCCCTCCGACGACGCGACCTTCGGAAACTGAGCCGCCGACCGCCCCGGCCGCACCGAGACTGGCCGCATCGCTCATGAGATGTCCAGAGCTGAGGTGGTTTCTCACTCCTGTGAGTGACCTCGGTTATCCACAGGCCCTGGTTATCCACAGGAAATAGCTCCACCCTGGCCGTGTCGGCCCCCCTCCGGCAACCTCCTGCCTCGGAGGTGACTGCCGTGCAGAAGAGTGGCAACAACGGCCTCGGCCGGTACGGGGAAGAGGTCGCGGCCCGCTGGCTGACCCAGGGCGGCCTGCGGATCCTGGAGCGGAACTGGCGCTGCGCCGAGGGCGAGCTCGACATCGTCGCGTTGGACGGGGACACACTCGCCGTGTGCGAGGTGAAGACCCGCTCCGAGCGCGGCTTCCAGAGCCCGACCCAGGCCATCGACCAGGCGAAAGCCGACCGCTTGCGCCGCCTGGCCGAGCGATGGCTCGACGAGCGTTGGCCGATCCACTTCGATCGACTGGTCCGAGCAGTGCCGACGGGCCGGCCCGGGGCGGATGCCCCCGGGACTGATCCCCCCGGGACCGAACGTGCAGGCCCCGCAGTGACGGACATCCCTCGGCCGGCGCCGGAGGAACCGACGTCCGGTGATGCGCCCGACCCGCCGGGCCAGCCGGCGAAGGCCTCGGGCCGGTCCAGGAAGCCTCGCAAGCGCAGCAGCCCCGCCAGGCCCACGGGAGGGCGGACCGCGGCGGCAGCCGCCTCGCCCGCCCCGGGGCCGGTCCAGACCCTCCTCGCGCCCGTGCCGCCCGGCGGCGTACGGATCGACCTGGTCGCCGTGGTCAACCGGTTCAAGGGCGCAGCGCAGGTCGAGCACCTGCGAGGGGCGATCTGAGATGGCGTTCGCACGCACCTGCTCCGTCGCGCTGGTCGGTGTGGACGGGGTCGTCGTAGAAGTCCAGGCCGACCTCGAACCGGGCGTCGCCGCGTTCGCCTTGGTCGGGCTGCCGGACAAGGCACTCAGCGAGGCCCGCGACCGGGTCCGGGCAGCAGTGGTCAACAGTGGCGAGGCCTGGCCGCAGCGCAAGCTCACGGTCGGCCTCAGCCCGGCATCGGTGCCGAAGGGCGGCAGCGGGTTCGATCTGGCTGTCGCCTGCGCGGTCCTGGCAGCGGCCGAGCGGCTCCCCCCGGAGACGATCGCGGACCTGCTGATCATCGGTGAGCTCGGTCTGGACGGGAAGGTCCGACCGGTCCGTGGTGTCCTGCCGGCCGTGTTGGCCGCCGCCGATGCCGGCTACCGCCAGATCGTCGTGGCCGAGCAGACCGCCGCAGAGGCTTCCCTCGTGCCGGGTGTCACGGTGCTCGGTGTCCGCAGCCTGCGTCAGCTGATCGCGGTGCTCTCGGGTGCACCACCGCCGGACGAGGCACCCGGCATCGCCGCAGGCCAGCCGGACCCGATGCTGGCGGGCCTCCTCCTCCCCGGCATCGGAGTGCGAGATCCGGGCGGCGTGAGGGAGGTGGTGCCCGACCTCGCCGATGTGGCCGGGCAGTACGAGGCTCGCAGAGCACTCGAGATCGCGGCCGCCGGAGGCCACCACCTGTACCTGAAGGGGCCGCCGGGAGCCGGAAAGACGATGCTGGCCGAGCGGCTCCCGGGCCTGCTTCCCCCACTGACCCAGGCCGAGGCACTGGAGGTCACTGCCGTGCACTCGGTGGCCGGATTGCTGCCACCGGGCCGCCCACTCATCGCAAGGGCGCCGTACTGCGCGCCGCACCACTCTGCCACGATGCCGGCGATCGTCGGAGGAGGCAGCGGACTTCCGAGGCCGGGCGCCGTCTCTCTCGCTCACCGAGGGGTGCTCTTCCTCGATGAGGCGCCCGAGTTCTCCGTGCGTACCCTCGACGCGCTGCGCCAGCCCCTGGAGTCGGGGGAAGTGATGATCGCCCGATCGGCGGGCTCCATGCGGTTGCCCGCGCGGTTCCTGCTCTGCCTCGCGGCGAACCCGTGCCCTTGCGGCCGCCACTCGATGCGGGGCGGCGGCTGCGAGTGCACGCCTTCGATGGTCAACCGCTACCAGGCGAGGCTCTCGGGCCCGCTGCTGGACCGGGTCGACCTGCAGGTCCAGGTGGCGTCCGTGACCCGCGCGGAGTTGCTCGGCGCCGACAGCCCTGCGGAGAGCACCCGCGCAGTGGCGGCGCGGGTCGCGCAGGCCCGGGCACGGGCAGCGGCCCGCCTCGTGGACACGCCGTGGCGTACCAATGCTGAGGTCCCCGGCTACGAGCTGCGCAGCCGGTGGCGGGTGGCGCCCGGTGCGCTCGCGGACGCCGAACGGGACCTGGAGCGAGGACTGCTCACAGCCCGAGGCCTCGACCGGGTGCTCCGGGTGGCCTGGACGGTCGCCGACCTCGCCGGCCGAAACCGACCCGGCCGGCTCGACGTTCGGACGGCGCTGATGCTGCGCACCGGGGTGCAACGAGGGCTCCCGCTGGCGGACCGGGTGAGCCATGGACCCGGCGATCCCGACACCGACCTGGGAAGCGAGAGCTGAGCCACTGAGCCGTCCTTCGTCGGCCGAGGCTCGCTCCCGGCCTGGCCGGAACCCCCAGTTGGCGGACCTGCTGTCGTCCCCGATCTGTCAGGAGGCAAGGTGAACACAGAGGCGGAGAGCTCGGAAACGGGGCGCCCCCGCAAGTCCACAGACCACAGCACAGCCGCAGCCGAGGCGGCGGTGACCCGACCGATGGACCCGGACCACGAACCGGAAAGTGAGGTGATGACCGAGCCCGGCTGCGAGACGACCACCGGGCCGGAGATGGGCCGGCCACCCGATGCCGCCCGGCTAAGCGCGGACCAGGAACGCCGAGCGCGTGCCGCCCTCACCCGGCTCATCGAGCCCGGTGACCCAGTGATCGGACGGTGGCTCGCGAGGATGAGTGCCGTCGCGTTGATGGGGATTATCAGCGGGCGGTCCGACCCCGCTCCGATCGGTCCCATCGATTCCCGGGGAGCACGACTGTCCGCGTACAGGGCGCGGCTTCCGTCCGTCGATCCTGACGCCGACCTGGATCGGGTGGCTGTCGCCGGTGGACGGTTCATCATTCCGGGCGACTCGGAGTGGCCGTCCCAGTTGAACGACCTCGGTGAAGCCCGCCCTGTCGGCCTCTGGGTACGAGGGACCGGATCGTTGCGTCTGCTGGCCCTGCGCTCCGTTGCGGTAGTCGGCGCACGGGCCTGCACCGCTTACGGTGCGCATGTGGCGGGGGAGATCTCCGCGCAGCTCGCCGAGCGAGGCTGGGTGATCGTCTCCGGCGCCGCGTACGGCATCGACGCAGCTGCGCACCGCGGCGCGCTCGCGGGCGGGGGGATCACCATAGGAGTGCTCGCCTGTGGTGTCGACGTGGCCTACCCCTCCGGCAACAGCCAGCTGATCCGCAACATCGCGGAACAGGGCGTCCTGCTCAGCGAACTGCCACCCGGAGAGCACCCCACCCGCTTCCGCTTCGTGCTGCGGAACCGAGTGATCGCCGCGCTGACCCGCGGCACCGTGGTGGTCGAAGCGGCGGTCCGCAGCGGCGCGCTGAGCACGGCGCGGCGCGCCCGGGATCTCAACCGGCACACGATGGGTGTGGCCGGTCCGGTCACCTCCGAACTCTCCGCAGGCGTCCACGCCCTGATCCGCAGTGGTGCCGCCACCTTGGTCACCGACGCGGCCGAGATCGGGGAGCTGATCGGATCAATGGGTGAGGACCTTGCGCCGATCGGTTCCGGGCCGGTGCTGCCCCGAGACCTCCTTGAGCCGCCCGCGGCCCAGGTGCTCGATGCCGTGCCCGCGAGCGCCGACGGCAGCCCAGTCGAGGGCCTCGCCCGTCGGACCGGGCTGTCCACGGACGAAGTCCTCCAACGGTTGTACGAGCTGAGCTCGCTCGGCCACGTCGAGCGACACGGCGCGCACTGGAGGCTGGTACGAAGACGCTGACAGGCGCCGGGCCGACCGGACGCGACCGCGTAACCGCGCCGCAGCGGTCGCGCAGTGCCCGGTCGGCCGGCGCGTCGTTGTGTCTCTGTGCGCCGTGACAACGAACAGGCCACGCCCACCCGTCCGGATCCGCCACCGGATCGAGGGACGACCGAGTGGCGGTAGCACAATGCAGTGATGCGATCACGCTACGCTCGCATCTGGCTTCCCCATCAGCACAGGACTCGGCAGAACGGCGCAAACCAACGCATGCCCACACACCGCCCCGGACACCGGGTGCCCGCTGACGCTCGGCCCTCGGAAGGGACGGTGGCCGAAACGCGCCCCACGGCCGAGCAGCAGCCGAAGGCCCCGGCGGTACTGGGGCTGGCTCGCCAGGTCGTCCGTCCCCCGGGCCCGCAGGGCATGGCTGCCAGTCGCCCCACTGGGCCGGACCAGATGGCGGGACGCCATGCCGTGGTCAGACCGGACCCGGTGTCTCAAGCGTCCGAGGCTTCCGGTCTGTCCAAGGCCTCCGGTTCGGGGGCCGATCTGCCCGGTGCCCCACCAGTGAGCAGGGCGCGTGTCACTCCGCAGTCAGGACCAGCGGCCGGCCCTCCCCGGCCCGCGCCCGCGCCCTCACCCACGTCCACACCCTCACCTCCGCCCGCGCCGGGGTCCCACAAGGGCTCCGAGGACGCACCGCAGTCACCACATCCGGCTGCTCCGGCTCCCCCCGCTGCTCCGTCCCCAACCCTCGCCTCAACCCCTGCCTCAACCCCTGCCCCGACACCGACACCGGCATCGGCACCGGCATCGGCACCGGCATCGACACCGGCGCTCGGGCAGCAGGCCCGGTCGCGTTCAGCCGCGGAATCCTCGGCCTCCGTAGATCCGGTGCTTCCGGGGACACCACCCCAGCCGTTGCCGTTGGTGTCCCAATCGGTGTCTCAACCGGTGCCGCAGCAGACGCCCCAGCCGCCGCCCCAGTCCGTGCTGCCCGAGTCGGCGCCGCCGCAGGCTCCCACGGGCAAGGCCAAGTCCCTCCCCGTGGCGGCCGAGCGGAGCGCGCTGGAGAAGCTGTGGCGCACGTACAAGGAGAGCGCCGACCCTCGGCTGCGTGAGCAACTGATCCTGCACTACTCACCCTTGGTCAAGTACGTGGCCGGCCGGGTCAGCGTGGGACTGCCTGCCAACGTGGAGCAGGCGGACTTCGTCTCCTCGGGTGTGTTCGGGCTGATCGATGCGATCGAGAAGTTCGACATCGACCGGGCGATCAAGTTCGAGACGTATGCCATCAGCCGGATCCGCGGCGCGATCATCGACGAGCTGAGAGCGCTGGACTGGATCCCGAGATCCGTCCGGCAGAAGGCCAAGGCGGTCGAGCGGACCTATGCCACCTTGGAAGCGAGGCTGCGTCGTACACCGCACGAGCCCGAGGTGGCCGCCGAGATGGGTATCACGCTGGATGATCTGCGTACGATCTTCAGCCAGCTCTCGCTCGCCAACGTCGTGGCCCTGGACGAGTTGCTCCACCCGGCAGGCGAGGCCGGTGACCGGCTCAGCCTGGTGGACACGTTGGAAGACACCGGGGCCGACAACCCGGTGGAGGTCGCGGAGGACCGCGAGCTGCGGCGCCTGCTGGCGACAGCAGTCAACACGCTCCCCGAGCGGGAGAAGACGGTGGTGACGCTCTACTACTACGAGGGGCTGACCCTGGCCGAGATCGGTCAGGTCCTCGGCGTAACGGAGAGCCGGGTGAGCCAGATCCACACCAAGTCCGTGCTCCAGCTGCGCGCCAAGCTCTCCGACATGCGGTGACGTCGGGCCGACGGTGCTCGGCCGGGCCGGAAGTGCGCGGCACCGTACCGGGAGCGGGCCGGGCTTCGTAGAGTTGTAGCGTGCCGAAGATCCGAGCGGCGACGGTGGCCGCGCATCGCCAGTTGCAACGAGCAGCCCTCCTGGACGCTGCGCGCTCCCTGCTGACCGAGGGCGGGGGAGAGGCCCTGACCTTTCCGGCGCTCGCCGCCCGGACGGGGCTCGCCCGCTCGTCGGTGTACGAGTACTTCCGCTCGCGTGCCGCCGTGATCGAGGCGCTGTGCGAGGAGGACCTGCCGCTCTGGGCGGCCGAGATCGAGGCGGGCATGGCGGCCTGCGATACGGCGGAGGCCCGGGTCGAGGCGTACGTCCGAGGCCAGTTGGCGCTCGCCGCTGACCCCCGGCACCGCGCCGTGGTGGCCATCTCCGAGCTGGAACTGGACGATGCCTCACGTGAGCGGATCCGGGCTGCCCACACCGGGGTGGTGCGGCTGGTGCTGCAGGCACTGGAGGAACTCGGGCACGCTCAGCCGAAGCTTGCCGCGGCCCTGCTCCAGGGTGTGGTCGAGGCGGCGGTGCGCCAGCAGGAACGGATGGCGGCGGGCGCCTGTCCGGCGACGGCCGGCTCCGAGTGCGCGGAATCCGAGGTTGCGGATGCAGCTGTGTCCCTCGCGCTGCGAGGCTTGACCGCAGGCTGAGCCGGGTCCGGGGCCGATCCTCCGGCGGCAGTCGGCGTCGCCGCGAAGGCCCAGGCGCAGGTCGTCAGCCCGTGGCGGACCCGGGTGCCGGTGTCGGTGGGGCCTTCAGCGGTAGCAGGCGGGCCCGGCCCGCACCGAACAGTGCCAGTGGATCGAGATAGCGGTCGCCGCGCAGCAGACCCCAGTGCACGCAGACCGCTGGGCAGTGGCCCTCCGCACCGCCCGCGGCCGCATCGGCCACCGTGCCGATGACCTCGCCCGCCGACACCGCCGTTCCGACCGGCACCGTGCCGGATACCGGAAGGTATGTCGTCCGCAGCGGCGGGTTACCCGAGCCGGGATGCTGCAGGGTGACCACCGGGCGGCCTGCCACCATCCCCGAGAACGCCACCACGCCGGGCGCCGCAGCGCGTACCGCCACCCCGGTGGTCGCGTCGAGGTCGACGCCGCGATGCCCGGCAGTCCACGGGGCCGAGGGCGCGTCGAAGCCCCGGAGCAGGCCCGACCGCCCGCCGACCGGCCATGCGCGCCCGGACCCGGTCGCCCCGAGCGGGACCACCCCCGTGGGAACCACCCCCGCCGCGACCCACCCGAGCGCCATCCACCCGGGCACCACCGGCCCGCGCGTCAACGGTCCGAGCGCCACCGCTCCGGCCCGGGGTGCCGTTAGGTCGGGGGAGCGGTCCAGGACCGCACGGGTAGTCCGAGGCTGTCCCGGGAGGGCCAGCACTGCGGCGGTCAGTAACAGCGCCACCAAGGCTGCCCGCCAACGCCGGTCGGGCGCGGGCGGCGGCATCGGCGGGCGGGTGCCTGTGGTCGGGGCGAGGGCGGGCGTGAGCAGGGTGCCGGTCATGGAGCGAGCTTCCCGACAGCTGGATGTTCTGCACAGACCCACCCCGATTCCTGTGGACAACCCCGGCCTGTGGATAACTCGCGTCCCCCACTCGGGTGAAGGTGCCCGGTCCCCACGATCAAGCGCCCGCCCCACCCGGCCCGCCCCACCGCCACGACAGCCGCACACCCCACCCCGCCCCATCCCACCCCAACCCGCAGCGCTCGCCGCCAGCCGCCCACCCTCATCGCACCCCCCGCTGCCCTCCCCCCGCCGCCCCGCGAATCGGCCGGGGTCGCTCCTGACTCGGCGCTTCCCGTACACTTCACACGCGACCCGGTCCGCCGGGTCGACTTCGCACGCCCCGCCACCGGTGGAGCAGCCGGTCCCGCGAGGGGGCGGCGAGGCCCCTCCGGTGCGAGTGCCGCTCGGTCCCCCGAGTCTGCGCAGCCAGTGCTTCCCGGCCCGTCAGGGCCGTGATCGCCGGCCTCCGGCCCCACGGCCGCCGCGCTGACGGAGGTGGCACGGCACGTTCGGGGCGTCAGGCGTGGCGGTCACCCGACCGGCACGGACAAACCGAGACCGACCCGGCGCAGAGTCCGCACCGTACGAGCCTTCCGGCGAGCACGGGTGGACGAGCCGGGCGCAACACCTGAGGAGCACGGCCATGGCCGTCGTCACGATGCGGGAGCTGCTGGAGAGCGGCGTCCACTTCGGTCACCAGACCCGTCGTTGGAACCCGAAGATGAAGCGTTTCATCTTCACGGAGCGCAACGGCATCTACATCATCGACCTCCTGCAGTCGCTGAACTACATCGACCGCGCCTTCGAGTTCGTCAAGGAGACCGTTGCCCACGGCGGCAGCATCCTCTTCGTCGGCACCAAGAAGCAGGCCCAGGAGGCCATCGCCGAGCAGGCCGCGCGCGTGGGCATGCCCTACGTCAACCAGCGCTGGCTCGGCGGCATGCTGACCAACTTCTCGACCGTCTACAAGCGCCTGCAGCGCCTCAAGGAGCTCGGCGAGATCGACTTCACGGATGTGGCCGGTTCCGGCCTCACCAAGAAGGAGCTCCTGGTCCTCCAGCGCGAGTACGACAAGCTGGAGAAGACCCTCGGTGGTATCCGCGACATGCAGCGCGTGCCCAGCGCCGTCTGGATCGTGGACACCAAGAAGGAGCACATCGCGGTCGGCGAGGCTCGCAAGCTGAACATCCCGGTCGTCGCGATCCTCGACACCAACTGCGACCCCGACGAGGTCGACTACAAGATCCCGGGCAACGACGACGCGATCCGCTCCGTCACCCTGCTGACCCGCGTGATCGCCGACGCCGTCGCCGAGGGCCTGAAGTCCCGCGCCGGTGTCGCCAAGGGCGACGCCAAGGCCGAGCCGGGTGCCGACCAGCCGCTGGCCGACTGGGAGAAGGACATCCTCGAGGGCCAGAAGGCCGACGAGGCCCCCGCCGCCGATGAGGCTCCGGCCGCCGCCGAGGCCGAGGCGCCCGCCGCCGACGAGGCTCCGGTTGCCGAGGCTCCGGCCGCCGAGGCCGAGCAGGCCTGACGTACCACAGGGTGAGGGGCGCCCACCGGGTACGTAGCCGGTAGGCGCCCCTTTCTCCCGTGCCGGGGCCGAACCAGCGGCCTCGGCACCATCCCACGCTGACACGCGAGACGTGAGAAGAGATCACACCATGGCGAACTTCACCGCCGCGGACGTCAAGAAGCTCCGTGAGCTCACCGGCGCCGGCATGATGGACTGCAAGAAGGCTCTGGACGAGGCCGAGGGCAACGTCGACAAGGCCGTCGAGCTGCTCCGCATCAAGGGCCAGAAGGGCGTTGCCAAGCGCGAGGGCCGCGACGCCTCCAACGGCGCGCTGTCGCTGGTCCTGGAGGGCGGCAACTCCGGTGTCCTGCTCGAGCTGAACTGCGAGACCGACTTCGTCGCCAAGGGCGAGAAGTTCGTCGAGGTCGCCGACACGCTGGCCAAGCACGTCGCCGTCAGCAAGCCGGCCGACGTCGAGGCCGCGCTCGCCACCGAGATCGAGCCGGGCAAGACCGTCCAGCAGTTCGTGGACGAGGCCAACGCCAACCTGGGCGAGAAGATCGTTTTCAAGCGCTTCGCCCAGTTCGACGGTGACGGCTTCGTCGCCGCCTACATGCACCGCACCTCCCCGGACCTGCCGCCGCAGGTCGGCGTCCTGGTCGAGCTCGACAAGGAGAACGCCGAGGTCGCCAAGGACATCGCGCAGCACATCGCCGCCTTCGCGCCGAAGTACCTCTCCCGCGAGGACATCCCGGCCGAGGACATCGAGAACGAGCGCCGCGTCGCCGAGGCCACCGCGCGCGAGGAGGGCAAGCCCGAGGCTGCCCTGCCGAAGATCGTCGAGGGCCGCGTGACCGGCTTCGTCAAGGAGAACTCGGTCCTCGAGCAGGCCTTCGCGAAGGACAACAAGAAGACCGTCGCCAAGGTCCTCGACGAGGCCGGCGTCACCCTCAAGCGCTTCGTCCGCTTCCGCGTCGGCGCCTGAGCCCTGTTCCCCCGCGCTTCCGACCTAAGGTAGGAGGCGCCGCCGCCCCACCGCGCGGGCGACAGGAACACGCCGATCAGGCTCTCCGGTACCCCTTGGGGGCCGCGTCGGCACCATGAACGACGAGGAGGCCATTGCCGTGCAGGACACCGTACCGGTTCCCGCGGCAGTGGCCTCCTCGCGTGTACCCGCAGCTTCGGGGACCGCACACCCGGCACTGTGAGCAGCACATGCAGCCCTGCGCATCAGCAGGCGGAGAAGGAGAGGCCCATGCACCAGACGCAGGAGACCGCGCAGGACGGCAGCCGTCGGCGGGTTCTGCTCAAGCTGTCCGGTGAGGCCTTCGCCGGTGGCGGCGGCCTCGGTGTCGACCCGGACGTCGTGCACGCGATCGCCCGGGAGATCGGCACGGTGGTCCGCTCGGGCACCGAGGTGGCCGTGGTGATCGGCGGCGGCAACTTCTTCCGGGGCGCCGAGCTCCAGGTCCGCGGCATGGACCGGGCCCGCTCCGACTACATGGGCATGCTCGGCACCGTGATGAACTGCCTGGCGCTCCAGGACTTCCTGATCAAGGAAGGCATCGAGACCCGCGTGCAGACCGCGATCACCATGGGCCAGGTCGCGGAGCCCTACCTCCCGCTGCGCGCCGTGCGGCACCTGGAGAAGGGCCGCGTGGTCATCTTCGGCGCCGGTATGGGCATGCCGTACTTCTCCACCGACACCACCGCCGTGCAGCGTGCGCTGGAGATCCACGCCGAGGTCCTGCTGATGGGCAAGAACGGCGTGGACGGGGTCTACGACGCCGACCCGCGGACCAACCCCTCGGCGGTCAAGTTCGACGCGCTGGACTACACCGAGGTGATCTCGCGCGATCTGAAGGTGGCGGACCTGACCGCGATCACGCTCTGCAAGGACAACAGCCTGCCGATGCTGGTGTTCGAGCTGTTGGCCGAGGGCAATATCGCCCGTGCGGTGAAGGGTGAGAAGATCGGCACACTCATCAGCCAGGATTCCGCCCGGGCCTGAGAAGCGATCAGCCGTCCGGGGCACCGGTACGGAACAACAGCAGATGAAGCGGACAGGGAGCACACAGTGATCGAAGAGACCCTCCTCGAGGCCGAGGAGAAGATGGAGAAGGCCGTCGCGGTCGCGAAGGACGACTTCGCCGCCATCCGCACCGGCCGCGCGCACCCGGCGATGTTCGCCAAGATCGTCGCGGAGTACTACGGCGCCATCACGCCCATCAACCAGCTGGCCTCCTTCGCCGTGCCGGAGCCGCGGATGGCGGTCGTCACGCCGTTCGACAAGAGCGCGCTGCGCAACATCGAGCAGGCCATCCGCGACTCGGACCTGGGCGTCAACCCGTCGAACGACGGCTCCATCATCCGGGTGGTGTTCCCGCAGCTGACCGAGGAGCGCCGCAAGGAGTACATCAAGGTCGCGCGCGGCAAGGGCGAGGACGCCAAGGTCTCCATCCGCTCGATCCGCCGCAAGGCCAAGGACGCCATCGACAAGCTGGTCAAGGACGGCGAGATCGGCGAGGACGACGGCCGTCGCGGCGAGAAGGAGCTCGACGACACCACGGCGAAGTACGTGGCCCAGATCGACGAGCTGCTCAAGCACAAGGAAGCCGAACTGCTCGAGGTCTGACGGGAGACGCGCCCCCGCATCCCCGGCCTCCGGGGCGGGGGCGCTCCCCGCGGAACCCATCGGCACAGCACCTCCGCACCCGCCGCTGCGGGTGGCCCCGACCCCGGTGCCCGGCCCTCGCCGGTCCGGCGGACCGAACGGGTCACTCGCAGCGCACTGCGGTGTACCAAGGGGGCACTGCGGCGCAGACTCAGTTCATGCCCTCTGTCCAGGAGACACCCGTGGCACAGCCCGACCAGCAGCCCCCCAAGCCGCGAGGCGGCCGCAACCTGCCAGCTGCGATAGGCGTGGGCGTCGGCCTCGGCGCGGTCATCGCCGCCTCGCTCTTCGTGGTGAAGGCGTTCTTCCTGGTGGTGGTCGCCGCCGCGATCGGGGTCGGGGTCTGGGAGCTGACCAGCCGGCTGGCGGAGCGCAAGGAGGTCCACGTCCCGCGGATCCCGCTGCTGGTCGGCAGCGTGGCGATGGTGGTCACCGGCTACTTCGCGGGGGTCCAGTGGGCCGCCGCCGTGCTCGCGCTGACCGGGCTCGCGGTGATGGTCTGGCGGATGAGCACGCCGCCGGAGAACTACCTGCGCGACATAACGGCAGGCATCTTCACCGCCTTCTACGTGCCGTTCCTGGCCACCTTCGTGGCGCTGATGCTGGCCTCGGACGACGGCTCCTGGCGGATCCTGCTCTTCCTGATCGTCACCATCTGCAGCGACACCGGCGCCTACGCGGTCGGCTACAAGTTCGGCCGCAACAAGCTCGCCCCGACCATCAGCCCCGGCAAGACCCGCGAGGGACTGGCCGGCGGCATCGGGCTGTCGATGGTGGCCGGCGCGCTGGTCATGCAGTACCTGATCGACGGCGGCAGCTGGTGGCAGGGCCTGATCCTCGGCGGCTGCGCGGCGGTCACCGCGACGCTGGGCGACCTCGCCGAGTCGATGATCAAGCGGGACCTGGGCATCAAGGACATGGGCACCCTGCTCCCCGGCCACGGCGGCATCATGGACCGCCTGGACTCGCTGCTGCCGACGGCCCCGGTGGTCTGGCTGCTGCTCACGGCCTTCGTCGGCAGCTGAGCCGGCCCCGCAGCCCCGCCTCCCGCAGCGCCTCTCCGCGCCGCCCGCACAGCCGCACACGAGCCCCGGACGCCCGCCGTCCGGGGCTCGACTTTTCAGCCCGCCGCCGGCGCGCCCGGTCCGCCGCGTTCCCGAGATCCCCGCCCAGGCGCACCTCGCGGCGCGCCTGTACGCCGGGTTGTCGGCGCTCGTGGCGGTCATGTGGCTGGCGGGATGGTGGCGGCTGAGGTCCGGCCGCCGTTGGGCGTGGGTGACGGCGCTGGTGTCGGTCCTGGTCGCACTCCCGGGGACGGCGTCGGCATCGGCGGTGCCGGGCCGGTGGAAGCTGCCGGTCCTGGTCGGATTCCTGGTGATGCCCGTTCTCGGCCTGGTAACGGCGGACGGCGGTACCGGGCCCTCCGGGGGCCGAGGGGTCGACCGAGGGTTCGACCGGAGGGCGACCGGTGATGACGGACGATCGCCGGACCGACGGCTCCGGCCCCAAGCGGGACACGGACCAGCGTCGGCGATCTGCGACACTGGACGGACCATGCCTAAGCCCGGAGAACTGACCTTCGTCGCGCCGCGCGGCGCCAAGCCCCCGCGACACCTCGCCGACCTCAGCCCCGCCGAGCGCAAGGAGGCCGTCGCCGAGCTGGGCGAGCAGCCGTTCCGCGCCAAGCAGCTGTCCAACCACTACTTCGGCCGGATGTCGAACGACCCGGAGAGCTGGACGGACATCCCCGCCGGGAGCCGCCAGAAGCTCACCGAGAGCCTGCTGCCGGACCTGATGTCGGTGGTGCGGCACGTCTCCTGCGACGACGACACCACCCGCAAGACGCTCTGGAAGCTCTTCGACGGCACCCTGGTCGAGTCGGTGCTGATGCGCTACCCGGACCGGGTGACCATGTGCATCAGCTCGCAGGCCGGCTGCGGCATGAACTGCCCGTTCTGCGCCACCGGCCAGGCCGGGCTGACCCGCAACCTGTCCACCGCGGAGATCGTCGAACAGATCGCGGCCGGGATGCGCGCGCTGAAGGACGGCGAGATCCCCGGCGGTGAGGCCCGGCTGTCCAACGTGGTCTTCATGGGCATGGGCGAGCCGCTGGCCAACTACAACCGGGTGCTGGCCTCGATCCGCCGGCTCACCGACCCGGCGCCGGACGGCTTCGGCCTCTCCCAGCGCGGTATCACCGTCTCCACCGTCGGCCTGGTCCCGGCCATGAACCGGCTGGCGGACGAGGGCCTCAGCTGCCGGCTGGCGCTGTCGCTGCACGCCCCGGACGACGAGCTGCGCGACGAGCTGGTGCCGGTCAACACCCGCTGGAAGGTCGCCGAGGTGCTGGACGCGGCCTGGAACTACGCGGAGAAGTCCGGGCGGCGGATCTCCATCGAGTACGCGCTGATCAAGGACATCAACGACCAGGCCTGGCGCGCCGACCTGCTCGGCCGGCTGATCAAGAACCACCGGGTGCACGTCAACCTGATCCCGCTGAACCCGACGCCGGGCTCCAAGTGGACGGCCTCCCGCCCGGAGGACGAGCGCGAGTTCGTGCGTCGGCTCCAGGCCCACGGCGTGCCGACCACCGTCCGCGACACCCGCGGCCAGGAGATCGACGGGGCCTGCGGCCAGCTGGCCGCGGCCGGCTGACGGAGCGGGAAGACCGCGATCCGACGACAGGACCCGGTCCACTGCCCCACGGGGCGGCGGGCCGGGTTCTGTCGTCGGATCACCGGGTCGTCAGGTGGTCAGCGCGCCGGCCGCGAGCAGGGCGGTCAGGCCGCCGGTCGCCAGCAGGACCGTTCCGGCGGCCACCGTGCGCAGCGCCACCGCGCCGACCAGCAGGCCGGGGGCGGTGCCGAGCCGGAGCAGATCGCCGGTCACCTCGCGGCGGGCCGCCCGGATCTCGATCAGCCGGAAGACCACCGCCACCGCGGCGCAGCCCACCAGCAGAACGCCCTCGGCGGCGGGCAGCATCTCGGCGGTGCCGGGGTGGCCGGTCCACTGCCGGGCGGCGGTGAGCACCACGGCCAGCGTCAGCGCCAGGACGGCGAGCGGGGCGCCCAGCCGGTCCGCCTGGGCGGTGAGCCCGCGGCCGGCCAGCAGCCGCAGCGGGGTGGGCCGGCCGAGCGCGAGCAGCCTTCCGGTCAGCGCGAGCAGCGGGGCGGTGAGGACGGCCACCCCGGCGGCGGCCAGCGACCAGCCGACGAGCAGCGCCGCGCTGGCGGAGCCGAGGCCAGCCGGAAGGTCGATCGGCCGGCCGTCCTGGGCGGCGCCGGGGCGCAGCCCGTACAGCTCCAGGGCGAGGCCGATGACGGCGAGGCCGAGCGGCAGGGCGATGCGCAGCGGGTGGAACGACGGCAGGGCGCTCTCGGCGGGCCGGCCCGGCAGCCGTTCGGTGGCGTCGACGGCGCCCGCGGCGGCCAGGCCGCCGGCCAGCGGCACCAGGGCGAGCAGGGTGACCGGTGCGGCGGCCGGCAGCGGGGTGCCCATGCCGAGGTCGGCGGCGAGCGAGGCGTCGGCGATGTCGTTGCGCAGGACCAGGAAGGCCAGCAGGGCGCAGCCGCTGCCGACGACGCAGGCGAGCGCGGTCTCGCCGGCGATCAGTGCGCGGATCCGCCGGGTGCCGGCTCCCGCCGCGGTGAGCCCGGCGATGCGTTCGGGGCGCTGGGCGGGCAGTGCGCGGGCGGTGACGGCGGCGAGCCAGGCCACCGCGGCCATCGGCGGCAGGCACCACAGCAGCCGGGGGAGGGAGGCCCCGCCGGGGTCGCCGAGTGCGCGGCCGAGCGCGCGCAGCAGGAAGGCGGCGAGCACCGCGGCGGCGGCCGCGGTGAGCAGCCAGCGGCCGAGGTCGAGTGCGCGGTAGCCGCGGGCCAGTCTGAGGTAGAGCACGGCTGCCCCCTCAGTGCCCGGCCGGGACCGCGGAGGCGCCGCGCGGCGCGACCGCCGTGATGGGTCCGGTGAGCCGGCCGTCGACGAGGGTGACCGTGCGGTCGGCGTAGCGGGCCAGTTCCGGGTCGTGGGTGGCGAGCACCAGGGTGAGGCGATGGGAGCGGGCGGCGCTGGCGAGTATCCGCAGCACCTGGTCCTGGGCGTCGCGGTGCAGGGGCGCGGTGGGCTCGTCGGCGAAGACCACGGTCGGCAGCGGGGCCAGGGCGCGGGCGACCGCGATCCGCTGGCGCTGGCTCTGCAGGAGTTCGGCGGGCCGCCGGGCGGCACAGTCGCCGACGTCCAGGCGCTCCAGCCATTCGCCCGCGGCGCCGTGGGCGGCCTTGTGGCCGGCGCCGGCGAGCAGCAGCGGCAGGGCGACGTTCTCGCGGGCCGTCAGCTCCGGTACCAGGTGCGGCTCTGAGCCGACGAAGCCGAAGCGTTCCCGGCGCAGCCGTTCGCGGCCGGCCCGGGAGAGGGTGTGCACCGGTCCGCTGTTGAACCAGACCTCGCCCTCCTCGACCGGGAGCAGCGCGGACAGGCAGCCGAGCAGGGTGCTCTTGCCGGAGCCGCGGGGGCCGGTGACGGCGAACACCTCGCCCTCCCGGACGCCGAGCGAGACGCCGCGCAGGGCGGGGGTGCCGTGGTGGGACTTGACGATCCCCCGGGCCCACAGCACGTCGTTGTCAGGCGGGGCCGCTGACATGAGGTTCCATCCTGATGGCTGCGCAGGGATATGACAGTCGTCAGATTAGAACGACCGGGACGCTCCGTGGTTGCGGCACACTGGCCCATCCAGGGGCAAAAGGTGCCTATCCGGCGTGTTGGGGCCGGAAATCGCCGCAGACCCGCACCACAGAGTCCGGTGATCCGGGTCCCGCGGCGGAAGACACCGCAGGGCGGTCCCGGAGGCCGGGACCGCCCTGGCGGCGGAGGGTGGGCGGAAGGTCAGAGCTTGGCCCACGCGTCGGTGAGGCTGGTCCGCAGGATCTGCTCGATCTCGTCGAAGGTCGACTGGTTCGAGATCAGCGGCGGCGCCAGCTGGACGACCGGGTCGCCACGGTCGTCGGCGCGGCAGTACAGGCCGTTGTCGAAGAGGGCCTTCGACAGGAAGCCGTAGAGCACGCGCTCGACCTCGTCGTCGTTGAACGACTCCTTGGTGACCTTGTCCTTGACCAGCTCGATGCCGTAGAAGTACCCGTTGCCGCGGACGTCGCCGACGATCGGCAGGTCGCGCAGCTTGTTCAGGGTGCCCAGGAACGCGGACTCGTTGTCCAGGACGTGCTGGTTCAGGCCCTCGCGCTCGAAGATGTCGAGGTTGGCCAGCGCCACCGCGGAGGAGACCGGGTGGCCGCCGAAGGTGTAGCCGTGCAGGAAGGTGTTGTCACCCTTGTAGAACGGCTCCGCCAGGCGGTCCGAGATGATCGTGGCGCCGATCGGGGAGTAGCCCGAGGTCATGCCCTTGGCGCAGGTGATCATGTCGGGCTGGTAGCCGAACTTGTCGGCGCCGAACATGGTGCCCAGGCGGCCGAAGGCGCAGATGACCTCGTCCGAGACCAGCAGCACGTCGTGGCGGTCGCAGATCTCGCGCAGGCGCTGGAAGTACCCGGGCGGCGGCGGGAAGCAGCCGCCGGCGTTCTGCACCGGCTCGACGAAGACGGCGGCGACGGTGTCGGCGCCCTCGTTGAGGATGGCCACCTCGATCTCGTCCGCGCACCAGCGGCCGTAGGCCTCCGGGTCCACCGTGCCGTCGGGGCCGGCCAGGAAGGCCGGGGCGCGGTAGATGTTGGTGTTCGGGGCCTTGTGGGTGCCCGGCACCAGCGGCTCGAACGGGGCCTTCAGGCCCGGCAGGCCGGTGATCGACAGGGCGCCCTGGGGGGTGCCGTGGTAGGCGACGGCGCGCGAGATGACCTTGTACTTGGTCGGCTTGCCGGTCAGCTTGAAGTACTGCTTGGCGAGCTTCCAGGCGGTCTCGACGGCCTCGCCGCCACCGGTGGAGAAGAAGACCTTGTTCAGGTCGCCCGGGGCATAGTTGGCCAGGCGCTCGGCCAGCTCGACGGCCTTGGGGTGGGCGTAGCTCCACACCGGGAAGAAGGCGAGCTCCTTGGCCTGCTTGGCGGCGGCCTCGGCCAGCTCCTCGCGGCCGTGGCCGGCCTGCACCACGAACAGGCCGGCCAGGCCGTCGAGGTACTTCTTGCCCTTGTCGTCAAAGACGTAGGTGCCCTCGCCGCGCACGATGGTCGGCACGGGGGAGTTCTCGTACGACGACATGCGGGTGAAGTGCATCCACAGGTGGTCGTAGGCGGTCTTCGAAAGGTCCTTCTGTGCCGGGTCGGCGCTCATCGGGTGCCCCAGGTGTAGGTCTGTTTCCGGAGCTTCAGATAAACGAAGCTCTCGGTGCTCCGCACGCCGGGAAGGGCGCGGATGCGCTTGTTGATCAGTTCGAGCAGGTGCTCGTCGTCCTCGCAGACCAGCTCGGCCAGCAGGTCGAACGAGCCTGCGGTGCAGACCACGTAGTCGACCTCGTCGAGGGCGGCCAGCGCGTCGGCGACGGGTTCGATGTCGCCTTCGATCCGGATGCCGACCATCGCCTGACGGGTGAATCCGACGGTGAGCGGGTCCGTGACGGCGACGATCTGCATCACGCCTTGATCGAGCAGCTTCTGGACCCGCTGGCGCACGGCCGCCTCGGACAGGCCGACGGCCTTGCCGATGGCGGCGTACGGGCGGCGCCCGTCCTCCTGGAGCTGCTCGATGATCGCCTTGGAGGCGGCGTCGAGGGGAACGCTGGCGTTCCGGTCGCGGTTGGCCACGTCGCCACTGTGCCTGATCGGCCGCGGTCGTGCAACCCCATGCGCTGCTGATTTCGTCGCTGTTTCGGAAAAACGGTGCGGATTGCGTCGTACTTGCTCGAAAGGCCTGCCGATAACGCCAGCTCTCGCGGTAGCCTGGGGTGGTACACGCGGAGGCGTGAACACGTCCAAAAGGGAACACCGGACCTGCCGTTTCGTCAGGTCCGCCCCGCGCGGCGCCGGAGTACCCTGGCGCCGGAACTGCAACGCCGCAGGCCAGACCGTAGGAGAGACCCGTGAGCGAGCTTCGTACGCTGCGCAACTACATCAACGGTGAGTTCGTCGATGCGGCTGACGGCCGCACGCTCGACGTGATCGACCCGACCACCGGCGAGGCGTACGCGACGTCGCCGCTGTCCGGTGCGGCCGACGTCGACGCGGCGATGGCCTCCGCCGACGCCGCGTTCCCGGCCTGGCGCGACGCCACCCCGAGCACCCGGCAGAAGCTGCTGCTGAAGATCGCCGACGCGGTCGAGGCGCGCGCCGACGAGATCGTGGACGCCGAGTGTCGCAACACCGGCAAGCCGCGCGGGCTGACCCTCTCCGAGGAGATCGGCCCGATGGTCGACCAGCTGCGCTTCTTCGCCGGTGCGGCCCGCCTGCTGGAGGGCAAGGCCGCGGGCGAGTACATGGACGGCATGACCTCGATCGTGCGCCGTGAGCCGGTCGGCGTCTGCGCCCAGGTCGCCCCCTGGAACTACCCGATGATGATGGCCGTGTGGAAGTTCGCCCCGGCCATCGCCGCGGGCAACACCGTGGTCCTCAAGCCGTCCGACACCACCCCGGCCTCCACCGTGCTGCTGGCGGAGATCATCGGCGGCGTGCTGCGCGACCTCGACCTGCCGGCCGGCGTCTTCAACGTGATCTGCGGCGACCGCGAGACCGGCCGCCTGATGGTCGAGCACTCCACCCCGGCGATGGCCTCCATCACCGGCTCGGTCCGCGCGGGCATCCAGGTCGCCGAGTCGGCGGCCAAGGACGTCAAGCGGGTCCACCTGGAGCTCGGCGGCAAGGCCCCGGTCGTGGTCTTCGAGGACGCCGACATCGCCGAGGCCGTCGAGGGCATCTCGGTGGCGGGCTACTTCAACGCCGGCCAGGACTGCACCGCCGCCACCCGGGTGCTGGTCCACGAGTCGATCCACGACGCCTTCGTCGAGGCGCTGGCCAAGGCCGCGGCCGAGACCAAGACCGGCGGCATCGACGACGAGGACGTGCTCTACGGCCCCCTCAACAACGCCAACCAGCTGAAGCAGGTCTCCGGCTTCATCGAGCGCCTCCCGGCCCACGCCAAGGTCGAGGCCGGCGGCCACCGGGTCGGCGACAAGGGCTACTTCTACGCGGCCACCGTCGTCTCCGGCCTGACCCAGGACGACGAGATCATCCAGAACGAGGTCTTCGGCCCGGTCATCACCGTGCAGAAGTTCTCCGACGAGGACCAGGCCGTCGGTTACGCCAACGGGGTGGACTACGCCCTGGCGTCCTCGGTGTGGACCAAGGACCACGCCCGCGCCATGCGGATGTCGCGCCGCCTGGACTTCGGCTGCGTCTGGATCAACACCCACATCCCGCTGGTCGCCGAGATGCCGCACGGCGGTTTCAAGAAGTCCGGCTACGGCAAGGACCTCTCCTCGTACGGCTTCGAGGACTACACCCGGGTCAAGCACGTGATGACGGCCATCTGACCCGGCCGCCGGCACGCTCCACGGGCGCGGGGCCCGCGGCCGTCCACCCTCCCGGGGGTGACGGCCGCGGGCCCCGCGCCCGTTCGCGTGTCTCCTGTCAGGATGTCGGCCGACGCGCCGACCGCCTGACAAGATGCATCTGCAGGTCGCGGGCGGGCTTCCCTAGGCTTTCCCCATGAGCATCCCCACTGCTGACTCGGCTGCCGGGCAGGCCGTCAAGGCCGCCGACCGCGCGCACGTCTTCCACTCGTGGTCCGCCCAGGCGCTGATCGACCCCCTCGCGGTGGCCGGCGCCGAGGGTTCCTACTTCTGGGACTACGACGGCAACCGCTACCTGGACTTCTCCTCGCAGCTGGTGAACACCAACATCGGCCACCAGCACCCCAAGGTGGTCGCGGCCATCCAGGAGCAGGCGGCGAAGCTCTGCACCATCGCGCCCGGTTTCGCGCAGGAGTCCCGCAGCGAGGCCGCCCGGCTGATCGCCGAGCGCACCCCCGGGGACCTCGACAAGATCTTCTTCACCAACGGCGGCGCCGAGGCCAACGAGAACGCGATCCGGATGGCCCGGCTGCACACCGGCCGGCAGAAGGTGCTCTCCACCTACCGCTCGTACCACGGCGCCACCGCCAACGCGATCGCCCTCACCGGCGACCCGCGCCGCTGGGCCAACGAGACCGGCGTCTCCGGCATCGTCCACTTCTGGGGCCCCTACGCCTACCGCTCCAACTTCCACGCCGAGAACGAGGCACAGGAGTGCGAGCGCGCGCTGGCGCACCTGGAGCAGGTGATCGCCTTCGAGGGCCCGGCCACCGTCGCCGCGATCATCCTGGAGACCGTGGTCGGCACCGCCGGCATCCTGATCCCGCCGGCCGGCTACCTCGCCGGGGTCCGCGAGATCTGCGACCGCCACGGCATCGTCCTGATCCTCGACGAGGTGATGGCGGGCTTCGGCCGCACCGGCGAGTGGTTCGCCGCAGACCACTGGGGCATCACCCCGGACCTGCTGACCTTCGCCAAGGGCGTCAACTCCGGCTACGTCCCGCTGGGCGGCGTCGCGATCTCGGCCGAGATCGCCGCCACCTTCGCCGAGCGGCCCTTCCCCGGCGGCCTCACCTACTCCGGCCACCCGCTGGCCTGCGCCTCCGCGGTGGCCACCATCAACGCGATGGCCGAGGAGGGCATCGTGGAGAACGCCAAGCACATCGGCGAGCACGTGCTCGGCCCGGGCCTGCGGGAACTGGCGGAGCGTCACCCCTCGATCGGCGAGGTCCGCGGCCTCGGCGTGTTCTGGGCGCTCGACCTGGTCAAGGACCGCACCACCCGCGAGCCGCTGGTGCCGTACAACGCGGCGGGCGCCGCCAACGCGCCGATGGCCGAGCTGGCCGCCGCCTGCAAGCAGCGCGGCCTGTGGCCGTTCGTCAACATGAACCGCTTCCACGTGGTGCCGCCGTGCACCGTCACCGAGGAAGAGGCCAAGGCGGGCCTCGCCGCCCTCGACGAGGCGCTCACCGCGGCCGACGCGCACACCGTCTGACCCTCCCCACTCCGCACCGCGGCCCCGGGCAGCGCTGCCCGGGGCCGTCCCATGTCTGGAGAACCTCCCCCATGGTCACCACGCTCACCCGCCGCTCCGTGATCGGCGCCGCCGGACTGCTCGGCCTCGGCCCGCTCGCCGCCTGCGGCATCGCCCCCGCCTACGTGCCCGCCGACCGGCGCGCGGCACCGGACCGCTCGGAGCAGGACAACGCGCTCGTCTTCTCCAACTGGACCCAGTACATCGACGTCGACGACTCCGGGAACCGGCCCACGCTGGAGGGGTTCACCGAGCGGACCGGGATCGAGGTGGCCTACAGCGAGGACATCAACGACAACGACGAGTTCTTCGGCAAGGTCAGCCCGGTGCTCGCCCAGGGCGGCGACCCTGGCCGCGACCTGATGGTGATCAGCGACTGGATGGCGGCCCGCTACGTCTCGCTCGGCTGGGTGCAGTCGCTGGACAGGGCCAACCTGCCGAACGTCACCAGGTACCTCGACCCGCAGCTCGCCCACCCCGCCTTCGACCGCGACCGCGGCCACAGCGTGCCGTGGCAGTCCGGCATCACCGGCATCGCGTACAACCGCAAGGCGCTCGGCCGCGAGATCCGCAGCACCGCCGACCTGTGGGCACCCGATCTGAAGGGCCGGGTCACCCTGTTCGCCGGGATGGACGAGGCGCTCGGCCTGCTGATGCTCGCCCAGGGCGCCGACATCTCCGCCTTCACCGCCGACGACGCGCACCGCGCGATGGCCCAGGTGCAGAAGCTCGTCGACAGCCGCCACATCCGCCGCTTCACCGGCAACGACTACACCAGCGACCTGGCCTCCGGCGCGGCCGTCGCCTGCCAGGCCTACTCCGGCGACGCGATCCAGCTGCGCGCCGAGAACCCCGACATCGAGTTCGTGGTCCCCGAGGAGGGCGGCGAACTGTGGTCCGAGAGCCTGATGATCCCGGACCGGGCCGCCCACAAGCGCAACGCCGAGCTGCTGATCGACCACTACTACCAGCCCGAGGTGGCCGCCGAGCTCGCCGCCTTCGTCCAGTACATCTGCCCGGTGCCGGCCGCCCGCGAGGTGCTGGCCGGCAGTTCGGACGAGGAGACGGCCGCGCTCGCCGAGGAGCCGCTGATCTTCCCCACCGACGAGATGCGGGCCCGGCTGCACACCATGCGCGACGTCACCCCCGCCGAGCGGCCGGAGTTCCACCAGGTGTGGGGCCAGGTCGCCGGGGTGTGAGGCGCCCGGTGCGCCGCCGGCCGGGCGGTCAGCGGCGCACCGCGTCCAGCGCCAGCAGCGCCACGTGCAGCGACAGGCAGGACTCCACCTGATCCAGGTCGACCCCCAGGATCCGTTCGACCTTGTGCAGCCGGTCGTAGAACGACGGCCTGGACAGGTGCGCCGCGTCGGCGGCCGCCGACTTGTTGCGGCCCTGTTCCAGGTAGATCCGCAGCATCCGGACCAGCTGCCCGCCGTGCTCCGCGTCGTACGCGAGCAGCGGCCCGAGCTCGCGCTCGACGTACGTCTGCAGCCGCTCGTCGTCGCGCAGCAGGTGCAGCAGGCCGCGCAGCCGCACGTCCGGCAGCCGGTAGTACGCGGCGGCCCGCCCGCCCGGCGCGTCGTGCATGGCGGCGTCGGCGACCTGGGTCGCCTCCAGCAGGGTCCGCCGGGCGTCGCGGACCGAGCCGACCGAGGAACCCACCGCTATCACCGGCTGGGGCGCCGACACGGCCGGATCGCGGGCCGCCTCGGCAAGCAGCTTGCGCAGCGCGGCGGCGAAGGCCTCCAGCGCGGCGTGCTCGTCGGCCTGCGAGCCGAGCGCGATCAGCAGGCCCACCCCCTCGTCGTCGAACGCCCCGACCAGGGCGGACAGCCGCGCGGTGCGGATCGCGGTGGCGGCGAGCTCGGTGAAGTCGCGCAGCCGGGCCTGCGCCTCCAGCGCCGCCGGGATCGGGCCCTGCCGCCGCCGCAGCACCACCCCGACCAGCCGCCGGCTCTCCAGTGGCACGCCCAGCGCCTGGGCCCGCAGGGTCACCTCGGAGACGGTCAGCGCATGGGTGAGGATCCCCGACAGCAGGGTGCGGTGGGTCTGCCGTTCCAGCGACTCGCGGTCGCGCACCACCAGCCGGTTGAGGGCCAGGGTGGCCGCACCGCGCTCCAGCATCATGGTGTGCCGGTGCGGGACGCCCTCGGGCAGCGGGCCGGGCTCGTCGACCAGCACCAGCCGGCCCCAGTCCTGGCCGCGGGCGCCGACCGTGGTGACCAGCCAGCCGCTGCGCGGGTCGTGGCCGGTGCGGCCGGGCGGCCGGACCCCCCGCGAGCGGCGCTCCCACCCCTCCAGCAGCTCGGCCTCCGGCCGGCCCGCCGGATCGTGCGCCAGCACCTGGTGGGCCAGGTTCTCCAGCACCACCGGAGCCCCGGCCAGCTGCGCCACCTGCCGGACCACCTCCGCGGGCTCGGCGCCCTCGGTGGCCAGCTCGTTGAAGATCTGGTGCACCGCCTCCGAGGTGCGCAGCTGCTCCAGCTGGGCATTGACAACCAGCGCGTGCACGGCCTCGGTGACGGCGACGAAGCGCAGTTCGCGGCGGAGCACGATCAGCGGCAGCCCGCGCTGTTCGGCGGCGTGCACCAGGGCGCGCGGCAGCGAGTCGAAGTAGCGCCGCCCGAACTCGATGACCAAGCCGGCGACCCCGACCTCGGCCAGCTCGCGGACGTACCGGGCCAGGCCCTCGCGGTCCTCCGGCAGCGCGATGCCGGTGGAGAGCACCAGCTCGCCGCCCTGCAGCACGCCGGCCACGTCGGGCAGTTCGCTGACGTGCACCCAGCGGACCGGGCGCTCCAGGTGCTCGGCGCCGGCCACCACCTGGGGCAGGCCGCGCCGCATCACGTCCAGGTCGAGCACCCGGGCGACGGTGGGGAGCATCGCGGTCCTCCTGCGCTGCGGTGGTCTGGTCTGGGCTGGGCTGGCTTCGGTGCTGCCGGTGACCGGCGCCGCCGCCGATCACAGTGTCAGGTAAATCATCCATCTCCCCGACGGCTTGTCACCCCGATCCAGCCTTGCACCCTGTAAGGCGCTCGGCGCCCGCCCTGTCGCAGTGACCCTTGTCACCCGGTCGCCGGAACGGGCATCGTCAGCGGGTCGGCAGTGGCGCACTGCGGCCCACACCGCCGGAATCCGTCGCGTAACCAGATGGCAACAGCGGAATCCCTTGTGGCCACCGACCGCGCCTGTCAGGATCGCGCAATCCCGGCGATCAGACCTCGCGGGCCGACCGTTGCTGCTACCGCGACTCGACCAGCCGCGCCCCGCGCAGTACCGGATGCGACCCGCGGTCGCGTGCAGCATGACGGCAGCGGCACCCCCACGCCGCTGCCGTCGAACTCACCGGGCACCTGGAGGAACTGATGGACCTGACCGACTTCAGCGCGGGCGCGCAGTACATCGCGGGCCGGCTGACCGAAGGCACCGGCGGCGACCCCTTCCAGGTCGTCAACCCGGCCGACGGCAGCGTCGTACAGCAGGTCACGCTCGCCTCCACCGCCGACGTCGACACCGCCGTCGCGGCCGCGAAGGCCGCCCTCCCCGGGTGGTCGGGCGCCACCCCGGGCGCCCGCAGCGAGGCACTGCTGAAGCTGGCGGCGATCCTCGCCGACCGGGCCGAGGACTTCGCCCGGGTGGAGACCGCGCAGACCGGCAAGCCGATCAAGCTGTCCACCGAGTTCGACGTCCCCGGCACGGTCGACAACACCGCCTTCTTCGCCGGCGCCGCCCGCAACCTGGAGGGCAAGGCGGCCGGCGAGTACTCCGGCGACCACACCTCGTACGTGCGCCGGGAGGCGATCGGCGTGGTCGGCTCCATCTCCCCGTGGAACTACCCGCTGCAGATGGCCGCCTGGAAGATCCTGCCGGCCGTCGCGGCCGGCAACACCATCGTCCTCAAGCCCGCCGAGCTGACCCCGCTGACCTCGCTGATGTTCGCCCGGGCCTGTACCGAGGCGGGCATCCCCGACGGCGTGGTCAACGTGGTCACCGGCGCCGGCCGCCCGGCCGGCGAGCACCTGATCTCGCACCCGGACGTCGCGATGGTCTCCTTCACCGGCTCCACCCCGGTCGGCAAGCGGGTCGCCGAACTGGCCACCGCCACCGTCAAGCGCACCCACCTCGAACTCGGCGGCAAGGCGCCGTTCGTGGTCTTCGACGATGCGGACCTGGAGGCCGCCGTGCACGGCGCGGTCGCCGCCTCGCTGATCAACAGCGGCCAGGACTGCACCGCCGCCACCCGCGCCTACGTGCAGCGCCCGCTGTACGACGCCTTCGTCGCCGGGGTGGCCGAGCTGTTCGCCGCCGTCCGGCTCGGCGACCCGCTGAACCCGCGGACCGACCTCGGCCCGCTGGTCTCCTTCACCCACCGGGACCGGGTGGCCGGCTTCGTCGAGCGTGCCCGGGCGTACGGCGCCACCGTGGTGACCGGCGGCCGGGCCCCGGAGACCGGCCACGACGGCACCGACCTGACCCGCGGCGCCTACTACCTGCCGACCCTGATCACCGGCGTCGCCCAGGACAGCGAGGTGGTGCAGGGCGAGATCTTCGGCCCGGTGCTGACCGTGCTGCCCTTCGACGGCGACGACGAGGGCCTGCGGCTGGCCAACGACACACCGTACGGCCTGGCGGCCTCCGCCTGGACCACCAACGTGCACCGCTCGCTGCGCGCCACCCGGGAGATCGCCGCCGGGTGCGTGTGGGTCAACGACCACATCCCGATCATCAGCGAGATGCCCCACGGCGGCTACAAGTCCTCCGGCTACGGCAAGGACATGTCGCAGTACTCGCTCGACGAGTACACGCAGGTCAAGCACGTCATGTTCGACACCACGGCGGTCGCCCGCAAGGACTGGCACCGCACGATCTTCGGAGACAGATAACCCCTGTCGTCTCCCGTCCTCTTCCCCCAGGAGGGTGTCCCCGCATGGAACTCAACGAGATCACCGGCAGTCTGCCGGAGCCGGTCCGCAAGGCCTGGGAACGCAGTCTGACCAGCGGCCGGGCCGCGCTGAGCCGTCGCGCCCTGCTGCAGGCCGGCGCGGTCGCGGCCGGTGCCGGCACTCTCGCGGCCTGCGGCATCCCGCCGGCCAGGAGTTCCGCCACCGGTGACGCGGTCGCCGCCCCGGACCACTCCGACGAGGAGAAGGTGGTGAACTTCTCCAACTGGCCGCTCTACATCGACGTGGACGCCCAGGACGAGCAGAAGCACGCCACCCTCGACGAGTTCGAGGCGGCCACCGGCATCAAGGTCCGCTACACCGAGGACGTCAACGACAACGTCGAGTTCTTCGGCAAGGTCAAGCCGCAGCTGGCGTCCGGTCAGGACACCGGCCGCGACCTGATGGTGCTCACCGACTGGATGGCCGCCCGGCTGATCCGGCTCGGCTGGGTGCAGAAGCTCGACCCCGCCAACCTCACCAACGCCGTCACCAACATCGAGGACCGCCTGCGGACCCCGGACTGGGACCCCAACCGGCAGTACTCCTACCCCTGGGCCGGCATCCAGGTGGTGGTCGCCTACAACAAGAAGGCCACCGGCGGGAAGCCGGTCACCAGCGTCACCCAGCTGCTCGACGACCCCGAGCTCAAGGGCCGGGTCACCTTCCTGTCGGAGATGCGCGACACGGTCGGGATGGTGCTGCTGGAGATGGGCAAGGACCCGGCGAAGTTCACCGCCGACGACTACGACGCGGCCATCCACCGGCTGCAGAAGGCCGTCGACAGCAAGCAGATCCGCAAGTTCACCGGCAACGACTACGGCCAGGAGCTGTCCTCCGGCGACATCGCGGCCTGCGTCGCCTGGGGCGGCGACCTGATCCAGCTGCGCGCCGACAACCCCGACATCGAGTTCGTCATCCCGGACCACGGCTACGTCGCCTCGACCGACAACATGCTGGTACCGGCCAAGGCCCAGCACAAGAAGAACGCCGAACTGCTGATCGACTTCTACTACCGGCCGAAGGTCGCGGCCGAACTGACCGCCGGGATCGGCTACGTGTCCCCGGTCACCGGTGTCCAGGCCGAGCTCGCCGCGCTCGACCCGGACACGGCGGCCAACCCGCTGGTCATCCCCACCCCGGAGATGGCCGCCAAGGTGCACGCCTTCCGCAGCCTCACCGAGGCCGAGGAGACCGACTTCGAGGAGAAGTTCTCCAAGTTGATCGGCGCCTGACCCCCCGACCGGCCATCCGGCACCAGTACGGCATCTGACAGAGGGACACCATGACGGAGCAGCTGCGCGACACCGCGGCCGCCGGCGGAGACGTTCGCCTCACCGGCATCAGCAAGACCTACGGCGCCTCCACCGCCGTCCACCCGCTCGACCTCACCGTGCCGCAGGGCTCGTTCTTCGCCCTGCTCGGCGCCTCCGGCTGCGGCAAGACCACCACCCTGCGCATGATCGCCGGCCTGGAGGAGCCCAGCAGCGGCACCGTCCTGATCGGCGGCCAGGACGTCACCGCACTGCCGCCGTACCGGCGCCCGGTGAACACCGTCTTCCAGAGCTACGCGCTCTTCCCGCACCTCGACATCTTCGAGAACGTCGCCTTCGGCCTGCGCCGCCGCGGGAAGAAGGACGTCCGCAAGCAGGTCGAGGAGATGCTGGAGCTGGTCGAGCTCGGTGCGATGGCCCGGCGCAAGCCGCACCAGCTCTCCGGCGGCCAGCAGCAGCGCGTCGCGGTCGCCCGCGCGCTGATCAACCACCCCCAGGTGCTGCTGCTCGACGAGCCGCTCGGCGCCCTCGACCTCAAGCTGCGCCGCCAGATGCAGCTGGAGCTCAAGCGGATCCAGACCGAGGTCGGCATCACCTTCGTCCACGTCACCCACGACCAGGAGGAGGCCATGACCATGGCCGACACCATCGCGGTGATGAACGGCGGCCGGATCGAGCAGCTCGGCGCCCCCGCCGACCTGTACGAGAACCCGGCCACCACCTTCGTGGCCAACTTCCTCGGCCAGTCCAACCTGATCCCCGCCGAGGTCACCGGCCGCTCGGGCGACGACCTCCAGCTCAGCGCCTCCGGGGTGCGCCTCGCGCTGCCGAAGGCCCGCTGTGCCACCGAGGCGACCAGGGTCCACCTCGGGGTGCGCCCCGAGAAGATCACCATCGCGCACGCCGGCACCGAGGTGGCCGAGGGCCGCAACCGGGTGGCCGGCACGGTGGTCGACTCCAGCTTCATCGGCGTCTCCACCCAGTACGTGGTGCGCGCCGAGACCGGCCAGGAACTCGCCGTCTTCGAGCAGAACATGGACCGCGACGTCCGGATAGCCGCCGGCGCGCCGGTCGTCCTGCACTGGAACCCGGCCCACTCCTTCGGCATGGATGCCACCCAGGCGATCGACGCCGGCACCGGGGAGGAGGCCGCGTGACCACCACCACCGAGGCCGCACCCCCCGAGGTCGTCCCCCTCACGGCGCCCGCGAAGCGCCCCCGCCGCAAGCTCACCCCGTACTGGCTGCTGCTGCCGGGCATCGCCTGGCTGGTGGTCTTCTTCGCGGTGCCGATGATCTACCAGGGCTCCACCTCCCTGCAGACCGGCTCGCTCGAAGAGGGCTTCAAGGTCACCTGGCACTTCGCCACCTACTGGGACGCCCTGGTCGAGTACAAGTGGCACTTCGTCCGCTCGTTCTCGTACGCGGCCGCCGCGACCGTGCTCTGCCTGGCGATCGGCTACCCGCTCGCGTACACGATCGCCTTCAAGGCGAGCAAGCGCTGGCGCAACGTCATCCTGATCCTGGTGATCGCGCCGTTCTTCACCAGCTTCCTGATCCGCACGCTGGCCTGGAAGACCATCCTGTCGGACGGCGGGCCGGTGGTGGGCGCGCTCAACACGCTGCACCTGCTGGACATCAGCGACGCGCTCGGCCTGACCTCCGGGCATCGGGTGCTGGCCACCCCGCTCGCGGTGGTCTGCGGCCTGACCTACAACTTCCTGCCGTTCATGATCCTTCCGCTGTACACCTCGCTGGAGCGGATCGACCCGCGCCTGCACGAGGCGGCCGGTGACCTGTACGCCCGCCCGTTCACCACCTTCCGCAAGGTCACCTTCCCGATCTCGCTGCCCGGTGTGGTGGCCGGCACCCTGCTGACCTTCATCCCCGCCTCCGGCGACTACATCAACGCCCAGCTGCTCGGCTCGCCGAGCGAGCAGATGGTCGGCAACGGCATCCAGAAGCAGTTCCTGAACGTGCTCGACTACCCGACAGCGGCAGCGCTGAGCTTCATCCTGATGGCCCTGATCCTGGGGATGGTGACGGTCTACATGAAGAAGGCCGGAACGGAGGACCTGGTCTGATGACCCGACTGATCGGATGGGTCCGCCGGAACCTCGTGGTCCTGGCCGGCATCATCGCCCTCGCCTACCTGGTCCTGCCCAACCTGGTGGTACTCGCCTTCTCGTTCAACAAGCCCGCGGGCAAGTTCAACTACGAGTGGCAGCAGTTCTCCACCGACGCCTGGACCGACCCCTGCGGCGTCGCCGACATGTGCGGCTCGCTCACCCTCAGCCTGAAGATCGCCGCCCTGGCCACCCTCGGCGCCACCGTGCTCGGCACCATGGTCGCCTTCGCACTCGCCCGCTACCGCTTCAGCGGCCGGGCCGCCACCACCGCGCTGATCTTCCTGCCGATGGCCATGCCCGAGGTGGTGATGGCCGCCTCGCTCGGCACCCTCTTCCTCAACATGCGCATCCCGTTCGGCTTCACCACCATCCTGATCGCGCACATCATGTTCTGCCTCAGCTTCGTGGTGACCGCCGTCAAGGCCCGCGTGATGAGCATGGACCCCCGGCTCGAACAGGCCGCGCAGGACCTCTACGCCACCCCGGTGCAGACCTTCCTGCGGATCACCCTGCCGCTCGCCGCCCCCGGCATCGCCGCCGGCGCGCTGCTCAGCTTCGCGCTCTCGTTCGACGACTTCATCATCACCCAGTTCAACTCGGGACCGACCACGGTCACCTTCCCGATGTTCGTCTGGGGCGCCTCCCAGCGCGGCATCCCGGTCCAGGTCAATGTGATCGGTACCGCGATGTTCCTCGCCGCGGTGGTACTCACCGTCGTCGGCCAGACGATCGGTAACCGGCGAAAGGCGCGCGCCTGACACCACGACCCGTCAGGTCCGCGCACCACCTATCGACGACCAGAAAGTAGCTGATAGAGCATGGACTCCGCCCGTGCACTCAGTGACGCCAGGCCCACCCCGTTCTGGCTGGAGGACCCGGGCCGGCCCGAGGCACTGCCCGCGCTGGTCGGCGACGTCAGGTGCGACCTGCTGGTGGTCGGCGGCGGCTACAGCGGCCTGTGGACCGCGCTGATCGCCAAGGAACGCGACCCCTCGCTGGACGTCGTCCTGGTCGAGGGCCACGAGGTCGGCTGGGCGGCCTCCGGACGCAACGGCGGATTCTGCGCGGCCAGCCTCACCCACGGCTTCGGCAACGGCCTCCAGCGCTGGCCGGGTGAGCTGGCCGAGCTGGAACGCCAGGGCGCGGCCAACCTCCAGGCCATGGAGGACAGCCTCAAGCGCTACGGCATCGACTGCGAGTGGGAGCGCACCGGCGAGATCGACGTCGCCACCGAACCCCACCAACTCGCCGAACTCCACGAGGTCGCCGAGGCCGTCGCCGAGTACGGCCTGGACGTCACCGTCCTGGACGCCGACCAACTGCGCCGCGAGGTCGACTCACCGACCTTCCTCGGCGGCATCTGGGACAAGGACGGCGTGGCCATGCTCCACCCGGCCAAACTGGCCTGGGGCCTCAAGGCCGCCTGCCTCGCCCAGGGCGTACGGATCTTCGAGCGCACCCGCGCCACCGGCCTCGCCGAGCACGGCAGCGGCATGGCGGTGAAGACCCCCTACGGCCGGATCCTCGCCCGCAAGGTGGCCCTCGGCACCAACGTCTTCCCCTCCCTGGTCAAGCGGGTGCGCCCGTACATCGCCCCGGTGTACGACTACGCGCTGATGACCGAGCCGCTCACGGACCAGCAGATGGCCGCGATCGGCTGGCAGGGCCGCCAGGGCCTCGGCGACAGCGCCAACCAGTTCCACTACTTCCGGCTCTCCGCCGACAACCGCATCCTGTGGGGCGGCTACGACGCGATCTACAACTTCGGCGGCAAGGTGCGCGCCGAGTACGACCAGCGCCCGGAGACCTTCCGCACCCTCGCCCGGCAGTTCTTCGAGACCTTCCCGCAGCTGGAGGGCGTGCGCTTCACCAACGCCTGGGGCGGCGCGATCGACACCTGCACCCGGTTCTCGGCCTTCTTCGACACCGCCTACCGCGGCCGGGTCGCCTACGCCGCCGGCTTCACCGGCCTCGGCGTCGGCGCCACCCGCTACGGCGCCGAGGTGATGCTCGACCTGCTGGACGGCCGGATGACCGAACGCACCTCCCTGGAGATGGTCCGCAGCAAGCCGCTGCCGTTCCCGCCCGAGCCCGTCCGCTGGGCGGGCATCGAGATCACCAAGTGGTCGCTCGACCGGGCCGACCGCAACGGCGGCCACCGCAACCTCTGGCTGCGCACGCTCGACCGGCTCGGACTCGGCTTCGACAGCTGACCCGGCCACCCGTCCCGCCCCACCGGGGGCGCACCCGACACCGGGTGCGCCCCCGCTCTGCTTCCCCCGCCGGGGCTGCCGGGGTTGCCGGGCCGCTCATCACATCCGCCCGCGGATCCGTGTCCGCCGACCCGTGTAAGAGCCACCCCCGGCCGGGCTCTCCCCGGGGGAAGGCCACGAGCGGAGGACACACCATGACACCCGGCAACCCCCACGACGCCGCACTCCGGTGGCTCGCCACCGCCACCACCGACCCCGACCACAGCCACCGGCACTGGGCCCGGTCCACCGCCGCCACCCTGCTGGTCCCCGCCGGCCGCAGCTGGGACCTGCTCTCCGTCCCCGACACCCTCGGCCGGCCCGCCCTCGACGTCCTGCACCGGCTCGACGACCTGCACCGCAACCCCGGCCGCGGCCCGGCTCTCGCCCACACCGGCCGGACCGGATTCCTCGTCCCCGTCGGCACCGCGTCCCGCTGGTTCGGCACCGGCGTCAAGGTCGCCGGACCCGGGCTCTGGACGGCTCTCCCGCACCCCGCCCGACCACGCCCCGCCCTGCACTGGCTGGTCCCCCCGGACGGCTCCGGCCGCCTCGTCGACCCGGCCCTGCTCGAACTCGCGCTGCACGACGCCGCGGCCCGCTGCCACCGCCCGAGACTGCACGCCGCCGACGACAGCCACCGCCCGGCCGGCCATTCGGCCGGCTGAGGCACTCCGGTACCCGGAAGCACCCGGCCACCCGGACGCGTCCGCCCCGGACACCCGCTGCGCCGCCCTGCCCGGGACGGGAGACTTGGGACATGACGCCGAGCCTGCTCACCGAGGAGAACCTCAGGCTGCTGGAGACCGCGCAGCCGTACTGCCTGCGGCACGCCCTCGCACTGGCCGGCACCGAGGCGCTGCACGCCCACGGCCTGCCCGCCGGCCGCCCGACCGGCCTGGTCCTGATCACCGCGGAGGGACCGCCGCTGTCCGAACTCGCCGTCGGCCTCGCCGAGACCCTCCGGGCCGCCGGACACACCGTCCGCGAGGAGCCCGGCGCCCCACGGCGGATCCAGCTGACCGCAGCGAGCGGCCCGATCGAACTGCGCCGGGAACCGCTGCGCCACCCGCCCCTGCTGCTGGACGCGCCCGTCCCGGTGATCGCCCTGCCCGACGCGGCGGGCCTCGCCGTCCTCGACCTCTGCGACCGCGCCCTGCCCGCCGACCTGCGAGCCGTCCACGCCCTCGCCGACCGCTTCCGCCCGGGCGAGCTGCTCGCCCTGGCCGCCGCCCTGGACGAGGACTTCCAGCCCGCGGTCCTCGCCGACCGCCTCGAAGCCGCCGCCGAGCTGTCCGGGCCGGGCCACCCGCAGACCCAGGTCTGGGCCCAGCTCTGGGCCCAGGACCTGCGCCTGGACCTGATGGAGACCCTCGAACTCCCCGACGGCCTGCACGACCCCTACCTGGAGGAGACCGACCAGGCCGAGACCGACCAGGCCGAGACCGACCCCGCGGCGGACGGCCCGCAGGAACGGGACCCCGACGACCTGTAAGGGTGAATCTCCGTTCCCCGTCACGCTGCTCGTTGAGACGGGCCCCGGCGGTCACCAGACTGGATGCTGAGCGCGGGAGCCCCGTGTTCCCGCCGCCCGGTCCCTCGTCCGGGTGGTGCCGGCACGGTACCGGCGGCGCTGCGCCGTACGGACTTCGGAGGCAGAAGACCTTGAGCAAGCACATCACCCACTGGATCGGCGGCGCCCCCGTCGCCACCGCCGGCTCCGCGCCCCGGCGCGGCGACATCTTCGACCCGGCCACCGGGCAGGTCGCGGGACAGGTCGACTTCGCGGAGATCGCCGAGGTCGACCAGGCCGTGGCCGCCGCGTCGGCGGCCTTCGCCGAGTGGCGCACGGCCTCGGTGGCCAAGCGGACCCAGGTGCTCTTCAACTTCCGCGAGCTGTTCAACGCCCGCAAGGACGAGCTGGCCGCGATCATCGTCGCCGAGCACGGCAAGGTGCACTCGGACGCCCTCGGCGAGCTGGCCCGCGGCCAGGAGGTCGTGGAGTACGCCTGCGGGATCGCCCAGCTCGGCAAGGGCGGCTTCACCGAGCAGGCCTCCACCGGCATCGACGTCTACTCGATCCGCCAGCCGCTCGGCCCGGTGGCGATCATCTCGCCGTTCAACTTCCCGGCCATGGTGCCGATGTGGTTCTTCCCGATCGCCATCGCCACCGGCAACACCGTCGTGCTCAAGCCGTCCGAGAAGGACCCGTCCGCCGCCAACTTCCTGGCCGAGCTGTGGAAGGAGGCCGGCCTGCCGGACGGCGTCTTCAACGTCGTGCACGGCGACAAGGTCGCCGTCGACCGCCTGCTGGAGCACCCGGACGTGAAGTCCGTCAGCTTCGTCGGCTCGACCCCGATCGCCCGCTACGTCTACGAGACCGGCACCCGGTACGGCAAGCGCGTGCAGGCCCTCGGCGGCGCGAAGAACCACATGCTGGTGCTGCCCGACGCCGACCTGGACCTCAGCGCCGACGCCGCGATCAACGCCGGCTTCGGCGCGGCCGGCGAGCGCTGCATGGCGGTCTCCGTCCTGGTCGCGGTCGACCCGATCGGCGACGAGCTGGTCGAGAAGATCAAGTCCCGGATGGCCACCCTGAAGGTCGGCCCCGGCTGCAACGGCGACTCCGAGATGGGCCCGCTGGTCACCGGCCAGCACCGCGACAAGGTCACCTCGTACGTGGAGTCCGGTGTCGCCGACGGCGCCGAGCTGGCGGTCGACGGCCGAAAGCACCCGATCGCTGCCGAGGACGTCAGCGGCGCCCCGACCACCGACGGCTTCTGGCTCGGCCCGACCCTCTTCGACCACGTCAAGCCCGGCATGTCCGTCTACAACGACGAGATCTTCGGCCCGGTGCTCTCGGTCGTCCGGGTCGCCTCCTACGAGGAGGGCGTGGAGCTGATCAACTCCAACCCCTACGGCAACGGCACCGCGATCTTCACCAACGACGGCGGCGCGGCCCGGCGATTCCAGAACGAGATCGAGGTCGGCATGGTCGGCATCAACGTGCCGATCCCGGTCCCGGTGGCCTACTACTCCTTCGGCGGCTGGAAGTCCTCGCTGTTCGGCGACGCCCACGCCTACGGCCCCGACGGCGTGCAGTTCTTCACCCGCGGCAAGGTCGTCACCCAGCGCTGGCTCGACCCGTCGCACGGCGGCATCAACCTGGGCTTCCCCACCAACTCCTGATCAGCCGCTGATCAGCCCCTGATCAGCAGCACCCGAGGGCCGCCCGGCCCGCCGCGCCGTTCCCCCGGCCGCGCGGACGCCGGGCGGCCCTCAGGCGTGTCGGCGGATGTTTGCATCTGCCGCACCGGGGGCGTAGTGTTTCCTAGTCGCTCGGCTGGGAGCACCGGACACGTGTCTACGCGGACGGTCCCGGAGCGGCCGATCCCTTGAAACACCACTTCCCATTCGGCTGGGTGCGCTCATTCGCGCCCGGCGTGAATTGTCGTGCGCGCTTTTATGGATTGCGGCCGGATTCGCTTTTCGGAGCGTGGATCGGCTAAGGTTTGAAACGTCGGACAGGCCGTCAGGTCGGACCGACGGAAGGCGAGTTGGACCAGGAAGCCCCGGAAACGGAGCGGAAAACGTCTGATAAGCTGGAAACACGAAGACCGGCCAGGTCGGGTGAGTGAAACTCCGGAAAACGGAGCGGAAAACATCTGATAGGCTGGGAACACGAAAGAACGAAGCGCCCGGAGGGCCCGCTGGAAGGCGGTCCGAAGGAAGTGTCCGTTCCTTGAGAACTCAACAGCGTGCCAAAAGTCAACGCCAGATATGTTGACATCCCCGGCCGGTCCGTTCGGATCGGTTGGAGATTCCTTTAGTAACAAAACACTAGCGAGGACGCAGTGCGCGGGGCCGCCCTATTCCGGTGGTTGCCGTGCCGCTCAACGCGGGTGGCCGCTCGATTACGAGCAGACATTCACGGAGAGTTTGATCCTGGCTCAGGACGAACGCTGGCGGCGTGCTTAACACATGCAAGTCGAACGGTGAAGCCCTTCGGGGTGGA